>JANOFE010000076.1:0-2080 GCA_031413495.1 Pseudorhodobacter sp.
GCGCGGTGTGCAGAACGCCATGCGTATTGGTGCGTTGGGTATCCGCGTTAACGTGGCTGGCCGTTTGGGCGGGGCAGAAATTGCCCGGACCGAATGGTACCGCGAAGGCCGCGTGCCGTTGCACACCCTGCGGGCCGACATTGATTATGCAACATATGAGGCGAAAACCGCATATGGCATCATCGGTGTGAAGGTCTGGATCTTCAAAGGCGAAATCCTTGAGCATGATCCACAAGCGCATGATCGTCGTCACGCTGAGGCACAGGAAGGCGCTGCACCGCGTCAACCTCGCCGCGAACGCGCGTAAGGGAGCATTAAGAGATGTTGCAACCCAAACGGACCAAGTTCCGCAAGCAGTTTAAGGGCCGTATCCACGGCGAAGCCAAGGGTGGATCCACCCTGAATTTCGGCACCTTCGGCCTGAAGGCAACTGAACCAGAGCGTGTCACCGCACGCCAGATCGAAGCGGCCCGCCGCGCGATCACCCGCCACATGAAACGCCAAGGCCGTGTCTGGATCCGGATTTTCCCGGATGTTCCAGTCTCGTCCAAGCCCGTTGAAGTGCGGATGGGTAAAGGTAAAGGTTCCACCGATTACTGGGCATCCAAGGTGAAGCCCGGCCGCATCATGTTCGAGATCGATGGCGTTGCCGAAGTGATCGCCCGTGAAGCGCTGCGTCTGGGGGCGATGAAGCTGCCAGTGACAACGCGTGTGGTTATCCGCGAAGATTGGTGAGAGTTGGGGCTCTCGCCCCGACGTATGAGAATGGCCCCTGTCGGAAACGGCGGGGGCTTTTTTTGTTTTTACCTTTGGCTTTTTACTTCGGGCCGATCTGGAAACGCTGCGGGGCAGCGTTTCTCGGGCAGTTGCTCATAAGGCGGAACGCCGTTTGAGCGAGGGATGTGGTCCAGATCGCCGCCCTTGGGAAATCAGGCCGCGCCTGACTGGGCTGGTGCGGAACGCGCCTGCCGAGGGCAGGCAGGCGCGGCCTGATTTGACGCGTGTCAAATCCGGCAAGTGGAAGGGAATTTCTTTGTCTTCTGCAAATTTGCGCTGACTGCGCATTACTGATTGGTCCCACTTAAGCGCCTGAGTTCTTTTGTCTTACAGAGTCGAAGCTTTCAGCGGTCTGAACAGCAAATGTTGTGAGCATTCTTCCAAAGATTATAGCACTTACCATGTCTTGTAGCGGAATTGCTTCAACAGCCATGTGTTCTTCCCCCTCTCGCTCGGTGACCGCGAAAACGATGTATTGGTCGTCACTTAGCAAATATCCGGGGCAGTGCGCATGTGCGATACGATCTCGCGGCTTTGAATGTTTTTCATAGCGCTTCTTCAATTTTTTGAACTTCTTGGCCATGTCAACCGTAAGTTCACTGCTTTCAAGGATAGCAACAATTTCGAGTATCTTCATTGAGCCCTTGAGTTTGCCCATGCGATCCGCAGCTTCATGAAGCGCTTCCCCCGTGTATGCGGAGACTAGCATAGTGAGGGCTCCATCAAGCGAACC
Organism: Pseudorhodobacter sp.; assembly: GCA_031413495.1. Classification (GTDB taxonomy): domain Bacteria; phylum Pseudomonadota; class Alphaproteobacteria; order Rhodobacterales; family Rhodobacteraceae; genus JACMNW01. The sequence goes on from JANOFE010000076.1 coordinate 1,511, forward strand.
CCACGCCAAAATTAAGTCGAGAAGTATTTCCCTCTGAAATTGTTTAAGTGGGCTGCCGTATTGTCCAATTTGTAATTCCTCTACCAATTTGAGCGACATTGTCATAAGTCCTTGGAACATAATAAAATTGTTTTGGATTCGGAAAGTTGCTTGGCCTAGGACTGCTCACATCACAACGCAACCTGCCTTGGTCGATAGGCGCTGTATTCACACGCCTTGGCAAACAGAATCTTCCCCCTTGCCCCCCAACCCCCCTTCCCCTATAGAACGCCATCCACGGTTCCGGGGCGACTCGGAATCGGGGTTTATCATTGATCCACCGGGTTCAGCGTGACCTTGCTATCCTTGCAAGGGCGTTCTGGTGATGTTGAAAAGGAAGTGCCGCATGGCCAAGAAAGCCACTGCAAAGACACCCGTAGTTGCGCCCGCAAGTGCCGCAACCGAGTTTCGTGCAAAAACGCCGGATCAGTTGCGTGACAACCTGATTGCGTTGAAGAAAGAAGCGTTCAATTTGCGTTTTCAGCAGGCCACTGGCCAGCTGGAAAACACCGCTCGTATGCGCGCTGTGCG
>JANOFE010000077.1:0-17000 GCA_031413495.1 Pseudorhodobacter sp.
GATTTCGACGCGCGTTTGCGCTCGTGCGGGTCCAGATGCCGTTTGCGCATGCGCACGGCCTTTGGCGTGACCTCGACCAATTCATCATCGTCGATATAGGCAATCGCCTGTTCCAGCGACAGTTTCACCGGTGTGGTCAGGCGCACCGCTTCATCTGTGCCGGAGGCCCGCACGTTTGTCAGCTGTTTGCCCTTCAATGGGTTAATTTCAAGATCATTGTCGCGGTTATGTTCACCAATGATCATGCCAGTATAAACCGGCTCCTGAACCCCGATGAAGAAGTGCCCGCGATCTTCCAGCTTCCACATGGCGTAGGCCACCGAAATGCCGCTTTCCATGGAAATCAGAACGCCCGCACGGCGGCCCTCAATCGGGCCCTTGTGCGGGGCCCATTCGTGGAACACCCGGTTCAACACGCCGGTGCCGCGCGTGTCGGTCATGAACTGGCCATGATAGCCGATCAACCCACGCGATGGCACATGGGCGATAATGCGGGTTTTGCCCACACCAGCCGGTTTCATTTCAATCAGATCGCCCTTGCGCGGTCCGGTGATCTTTTCGATCACAGCGCCGGTATAGTCATCATCGACGTCAATCGTGACTTCTTCAATCGGTTCATGGCGCACGCCATCGATGGTTTGGAACAGCACGCGTGGGCGCGAGATGGACAGCTCAAACCCTTCACGGCGCATGTTTTCGATTAACACGCCCATCTGCAATTCGCCGCGACCCGCCACTTCAAACGCGTCACCGCCGGGGGTGTCGGTGACCTTGATCGCTACGTTGATCTCGGCCTCTTTCATCAGCCGTTCGCGAATGACGCGGGATTGCACCTTGGTGCCATCTTTGCCAGCCAAGGGGCTATCGTTGATCCCGAAGGTCACCGAAATGGTAGGCGGATCAATTGGTTGCGCGGGCAACGCGGTTTCCAATTCTAACGCGCACAGGGTATCGGCAACGGTCGCCTTCGACATGCCGGCAAGGGTGATGATATCGCCAGCCTCGCCCACTTCGATGGGGGCTTGGCTAAGGCCGCGGAAGGCCAACACTTTGGAGACACGGAATTGTTCCAGCTTTGTGCCATCACGCGACAGGGCTTTGATGGTTTCCCCCGCTTTGATGGTGCCCGCTTCAACACGCCCGGTCAGAATGCGGCCGATAAACGGGTCGGCGGACAGGGTGGTTGCCAGCATCTGAAACGGCTCATCTCGCCGCGAAAGTTGTGCGGGCTGCGGCACGTGTTTGAGCACCAGATCATAGAGCGCGGACAGGTCTTTGCGCGGGCCATCCAGTGCTTCGTCCGCCCAACCGGCGCGGCCTGATGCATAAAGCACCGGGAAATCTAGCTGATTATCATCTGCGCCAAGGTTGGCGAACAGATCGAACACTTCGTTCAATGCGCGGTCGGGTTCCGCATCGGGCTTGTCGACCTTGTTCAGCACCACAATCGGGCGCAGGCCCAAAGCCAAGGCTTTCGAGGTCACGAATTTGGTTTGCGGCATCGGGCCTTCGGCGGCGTCCACCAGCAAAACCACACCGTCCACCATCGACAAAATACGCTCCACCTCGCCGCCGAAATCGGCGTGGCCGGGGGTGTCGACTATGTTGATGCGACGGCCATCCCATTCCAGCGAGGTACATTTCGCCAGAATTGTGATGCCGCGTTCGCGTTCAATATCGTTGCTGTCCATCGCCCGTTCGGCCACGGCTTGGTTGTCGCGGAACGCACCCGACTGTTTTAGCAATTCGTCCACAAGGGTGGTCTTGCCATGGTCAACGTGCGCGATGATGGCGATATTTCGAAGCTCCATCGGGAGGGGTCTCTTTCGGATCATTAGGGTTGGGCGGGCCATATAGGGTTTCCCCCAGAAAGGCCAGAGGGTTGCCGCGCCCTTACTCGACCGAGCGGCGACCAATGATCAGCCGCGCCGGAAGCATGGCGATTGTGGCGGCGCGCGTCGTAAATCCAGCCTGCGCCAACGCGCTGCGGGCTTCCTCGATTGTCCATATCCGCCCGCCGAACCTGGTTACCCGCAGATTCAGGAGGGCCTGTGATAGCGGGTCGGCCGGGGCCTCGAAAATACCGAAAGCCAGCCAGCCACCGGGCTCCAATGCTGTGAACAACTTTGGCAGGGCAGTGCGGATCACTTCTTGCGGCATAAAAGGGGCGGCAAGGAAGGCCATTGCATAACTGTCGCTTTCGGAAAGCTCTGTCACGTCTTGACGTAGCAGCGAAACTCGCGCGTCCAGACCGCTGGCGGCGACATTCCTTGCCGCAATGGCAAGAGCAGGGTCGAAAAGGTCGATGCCGGTAACATGCAGGCTGGGCCACCTGCGCGCGGCGTCGATGGCGATCCAGCCAACCCCCGTGCCTGCGTCCAAAAACCTTGCCGGTTGCGACAGCCGATCGGCAAGCGCCGGTTCTTCTTCGGCAAGCACCGCCAGACCGCGCACGATAGAGCGCGACACCTGACCGATATTCTCGAGAATGACCGGATCATCGAAAGACCAGCCCGCAGCCCGGCTGGGACTTTCGACAAGATCGATAGCTTGATGCAGGAAAGACCGCAGAAAACCATGGATCATTCGTGCTTCATCCGGCGAAAGATCTGTAAATGCACTGGCGTCAAGTTCTGCAACAACGGCAGCAGCGGCCTGATCTACTTCTTGCGACATAGGTGCCGCATTAGCACCTAGCTGGGCCGCCAGCGCCGCGGCGGCCTCAATCCGCGAAACTAGATTGGCTGCGACTTTCATTGCTGGCTGAAATGGCATTTCCACCTCCACAATCAGCCGCTAATCATAGCAGAATCAGCTTAGAATGTCAGCCCCCCAACGCTTTGTTCAGGTATTCATCGACCTTTTCCAGATAGCCGATCGTGGTCAGCCATTTCTGATCGGGGCCAACAAGCAACGCCAGATCCTTGGTCATATGGCCGTCTTCCACGGTATCAACCGTTACCTTTTCCAGCGTTTCGGCAAAGCGCATCAGGGCTGCGTTATCATCCAGCTTGGCGCGGTGCTTTAACCCGCCGGTCCAAGCATAGATCGAGGCCACCGAATTGGTCGAGGTTTCCTTGCCCTTCTGGTGCTGGCGGAAGTGGCGGGTCACTGTGCCGTGCGCTGCTTCAGCCTCGACTATTTTGCCATCGGGGGTCATCAGAACGGATGTCATCATGCCAAGCGACCCAAAGCCTTGAGCCACCAGATCAGACTGCACATCGCCGTCATAGTTCTTGCAGGCCCAGACATAACCGCCTGACCATTTCATCGAAGACGCCACCATATCGTCAATCAGGCGGTGTTCGTAGACAATGCCTTTGGCCTTGAAGGCTTCGGCAAATTCGGCCTCGTAAATTTGTTGGAACAGGTCTTTGAAGCGGCCATCATAGGCTTTCAGGATGGTGTTTTTGGTGGAAAGGTACACAGGCCAGCCAAGGTTCAAGCCATAGTTCAATGATGCGCGCGCAAAATCCATGATGCTGTCATCAAGGTTATACATGCCCATATAAACGCCCGACGATGGCGCATCATACACTTCGCGCTCTATCACCGTGCCGTCGTTGCCGACGAATTTCATCGACAGCTTGCCAGCCCCGGGAAACCGGAAATCGGTGGCGCGGTACTGATCGCCAAAGGCATGACGGCCCACGACGATAGGTTGGGTCCAGCCCGGAACAAGGCGTGGCACATTCTTGCAAATGATCGGCTGGCGGAAAATCACGCCGCCAAGGATGTTTCGGATGGTGCCGTTGGGCGACTTCCACATCTGTTTCAGGCCGAATTCTTCAACCCGCGCCTCGTCTGGCGTGATGGTCGCGCATTTCACGCCGACGCCATATTTCTGGATGGCAAGGGCGCTATCAATCGTGACCTGATCATTGGTGCGGTCGCGTTCTTCAATCCCCAGATCGTAATACTTCAGATCAATATCGAGGTAAGGCAAGATCAGCTTTTGCTTGATAAAATCCCAGATGATCCGGGTCATCTCGTCCCCATCGAGTTCGACTACGGGATTGGCGACTTTGATCTTGGTCATGTCTGGCCCTTTGGGTTGGATTCGGTTGTGACGCGTTTAGCGGAAAACAGGGGAGAGGGGAAGTCAGTATGCAGATGTATACCGATTAATTGGGGCGCTATTGCGAGAAAAATAAGCGGGTTTTGCCCTGTATCCACTCCCACAACCTCGGCGCGCCTTTTGCGATCTTGACCCCAACCCGCGCCTCTAATTGCTCGGCGGTGACGTTGTATTCTAGCCAAGTGCCACCGCCGGACGCCAGATTGTGCATCACGGGCTGAACCCGGTCCAATGATTTGGCAAAAATGGCGTCTGGCGTGATCGCCGCCTCAAATTCATCCCAAAGCGCGCGCAAACCATCGCGCAAATCGGGCGGCAGAAGCCCGAATATCCGGTCGGCGGCTTTCGCCTCGGCCATGGCCGTCTCAACCGACCCATGCGCCGCGCCATCTGCGGAATGGATAGGCACATCGCCCACATCAATTTCCACCAGATCATGCAGGATCAGCATTTTGATGACGCGATCTATAGAAACTTCTGGCCCCGCCTGATCGGCCAAAACCAACGCATACAGTGCCAAATGCCAGGAATGTTCACCCGAATTTTCGCGCCGTGACCCATCACACAGCGTTGTTGCGCGCAAAACCTGCTTTAGTTTGTCCGCCTCATTCAGAAAGGCAAATTGCTGGTCCAGCCGGTCTGGCAACGGCGCGGTCAATGCCCGCCGCTGCTTTCCAGATGCACTTTGGGGCCGGTTTTGCCCTCTCGCTTGGCTTTCAGCGCCGCTTCCACAAAGGCACGACCCCGTTGTTCGGCGCGGCGCACGCGGTAGGCGGTCAGGAACGCTTCTTGCATGGTTGGGGACGCGTCCAGCAACACTTTTGATACTTTGTCAAAAAATCGCTCGTCGCCCAGTTCTTCCATCGCGGCGATGACGTCGCGCGCCAGCTGGTCGCCCATATCTTCAAGAACGCTCACCGCGAAGCCTCGCCCAGCCGCCGTTTCACATAGTCTGACACCGTGCCAATCATCGGGATCATATGCGCTTCTTCATCTTTGAAGAAGTGATCGGCCCCCTCAATCAGGGTATGCGTGATGGTGATACCTTTTTGTTCGTGCAGTTTGTTCACGAGGCTTACAGTATCTTTTGGCGGCGCCACCTTATCCGCCGTGCCATTGATGATCAGGCCGGACGACGGGCAGGGGGCAAGGAAACTGAAATCATACATGTTGGCGGGGGGGGACACCGAAATAAACCCGGTAATCTCTGGCCGCCGCATCAGCAATTGCATGCCGATCCACGCGCCGAATGAGAACCCGGCAACCCAGCAGTGTTTGGCATTCGGGTTCATCGATTGCAGATAATCCAGCGCCGATGCTGCGTCGCTTAGCTCGCCGATGCCCAGATCATATTCACCCTGACTGCGCCCGACGCCGCGAAAGTTGAACCGCAGCACGGTGAAACCCAGCTTATAAAAGGCGTAATGCAGGTTATAGACGACTTTGTTGTTCATCGTGCCGCCAAATTGCGGATGCGGGTGCAACACGATGGCAATCGGCGCGTCGCGGTCTTTTTGTGGATGGTAGCGGCCTTCCAAACGGCCTTCGGGGCCTGCGAATATCACTTCGGGCATAGTCGCCGATCTCTTTCTTTGGAGCGATTGTTGACAGTTTCGCTCAGTCAATCTAGAACCATTCTAAAGGCCGCAAACGCAGCCTCGGTGTCGGTCTGAGTTAAGCGGCCCTTCGGGTCGCGTCAATCCATTTGGCAAGGTGGCGTCATGAAACTATCGACCAAAGGCCGCTATGCGATGGTGGCACTTGCCGATCTGGCGAATGCCAAGACCGATGACATGGTGTCATTGGCCGCCATTTCCAAGCGGCAGGATATATCCTTGCCCTATCTGGAACAATTGTTTGTCAAACTGCGCCGCGCGGGGTTGGTTGATGCCGTGCGTGGCCCCGGCGGCGGCTACCGCCTTGCCCGCAGCCCCGATACCATTCGCATCAGCGAAGTTCTGCAGGCGGTCGAAGAAACCGTTGATGCCATGCACACCGGGGCAGGGGCATCGGGCGGCGTGTCTGGCACGCGCGAGCAATCACTGACCAACCGCTTGTGGGAAAGCCTGTCGGCGAACGTCTATGTGTTCCTGCATCAGGTGCGCCTGTCGGACGTGATCAAAAATGACATGGTGCCATGCCCCGCCGTGCCATCGCTGTTTCGCGTGGTGGATGAGGTTTAGCCGATGCCCCGCACCTATCTTGACTGGAATGCCACCACGCCCTTGCGGGCGGAAGCGCGCGTGGCCATGACCCAAGCGATGGACATTGTGGGCAACCCTTCGTCCGTGCATGCTGAAGGACGGGCCGCGAAAGCCCTTGTTGAGCGCGCGCGTGCGCAAGTTGCAGCCGCTTTGGGGGCCGAGGGCGCGGATATTGTGTTTACCTCCAGCGCCACAGAATCCGCAGCTCTTGCCTGTGCGGGGCGCGGTCTGCGCTGTGCGCCAGTGGAACATGACGCAGTGGCAAGCTGGTGCCAAACAAATTTGGCGGTTGATCATTTGGGGGCTGTCACCTTCACAGCCCCGGAACAAACCGCGCTGCAACTTGCCAATTCTGAAACCGGGGTGTTGCAAGTCTTGCCGCAGGGCCTTGCTGTATCTGACCTGACGCAGGCTTTCGGCAAAGTACCGATGGCCTTCAACTGGCTTGGCGTTGATATGGGGTTGGTATCGGCGCACAAACTGGGTGGGCCAAAAGGCATCGGCGCGCTGGTCATCCGTCGGGGCCTTGATGTGACGCCGCAAATGCGCGGCGGCGGTCAGGAAATGGGCCGCAGGGCCGGCACCGAAAACCTGATCGGTATCGCGGGTTTTGGCGCTGCGGCAGAGGCCGCGTCGCGCGATCTGGCGAATGGCGTCTGGGACGAAGTGGCGCAACTTAGAAATATTCTAGAAACCGCATTGTCGAGCGGCACAAACGGGACTATTTCTGTAGGCAAGGATGGACCAAGATTGCCCAATACCCTGTGTCTGATTGCCCCCGGCTGGAAGGGTGAAACGCAGGTGATGGCGATGGATCTGGCCGGATTTGCGGTATCAGCCGGGTCTGCCTGTTCATCCGGCAAAGTGAGGTCAAGCCGGGTTTTGCAGGCGATGGGGTTTGACGGCGAATTGGCGGCGCAGGCGATCCGCATCTCGATCGGCCCCGGCGTGGCAGAAGATGCGATTTTGCGGTTTGCCGATACGTGGCTTGCTCTTTACGCCAAGGCGTTGGCACGCAAAGCAGGATAGGGGTGCAATCCCTTGATGAAGAACGGAAAGATGACACGATGAATGCCTTGGATACCCCGATAGTTGATCTGGAAGTTCGCGATGGCGTGGACCGCGAAACCATTGAAGCCGTGCATGCCATGTCGGGCAAATACAAACACGGCTGGGAAACCGAGATTGAAATGGACTACGCCCCCAAAGGCCTGTCCGAAGACATCGTGCGCTTGATTTCTGCCAAGAACGACGAACCGCAATGGATGCTGGATTGGCGTCTTGCGGCCTATGCGCGCTGGGTGAAAATGTCTGAACCCCGCTGGGCCATGCTGAACTATCCCGACATCGACTATCAGGATCAGTATTATTACGCCAAACCCAAAAGCATGGCCGTTAAACCCAAAAGTCTGGATGACGTCGACCCAAAGCTGTTGGCGACCTATGCTAAACTTGGGATTCCCCTGAAAGAACAAATGCTTCTGGCCGGTGTTGAAGGTGATGCTGAACCGCGCAAAGTGGCTGTGGACGCCGTGTTTGACAGCGTATCGCTTGGCACAACCTTCAAAGGTGAATTGGCCAAGGCCGGGGTGATTTTCTGTTCGATATCCGAAGCGGTCCGCGAGCATCCCGAATTGGTGCAACGCTATATCGGGTCTGTGGTGCCGCAATCGGACAACTACTTTGCCACACTGAATTCCGCCGTGTTTTCTGACGGATCGTTTGTCTACATTCCGCCCGGCACCCGTTGCCCGATGGAACTTTCTACCTATTTCCGCATCAATGCCGAAAACACCGGGCAGTTTGAACGCACCCTGATCATTGCCGAAAAAGGCAGTTACGTCAGCTATTTGGAAGGCTGCACTGCACCAAAACGTGACACCCACCAGCTACACGCAGCAGTGGTGGAGATTGTGATCCTTGAGGATGCAGAGGTGAAATATTCCACCGTGCAAAACTGGTATCCGGGTGACGAAAACGGCAAAGGTGGCATCTACAATTTCGTCACCAAACGCGCCGATTGCCGGGGCGACCGCGCACGCGTGATGTGGACGCAGGTGGAAACCGGCTCAGCCATCACTTGGAAATACCCATCCTGCATCCTGCGCGGCGAGGCATCTCAGGGTGAGTTCTACTCGATCGCCATCGCCAACAACATGCAACAGGCCGACACTGGCACCAAGATGATCCATTTGGGCAAAAACACCAAATCGCGGATCGTGTCGAAAGGCATTTCGGCGGGCAGGGCGCAAAACACCTATCGCGGCCTTGTGTCGATGCACCCGAAAGCCACCAACTCCCGCAACTACACCCAATGCGACAGCCTGCTGATCGGCGACAAATGCGGCGCGCATACTGTGCCCTACATCGAGGTGAAGAATAATTCATCGCGCGTCGAACACGAGGCAACGACTTCGAAGGTCGATGATGATCAGCTGTTTTATTGCCGCTCACGCGGCATGAACGAGGAAGAAGCCGTGGCCCTTGTGGTCAACGGCTTTGTCAAAGATGTGCTTCAAACCCTGCCGATGGAATTCGCGATGGAAGCGCAGGCCTTGGTCGCGATTAGCCTTGAAGGTTCGGTTGGCTGAGGCTGTTCACATGATGCATGAAATAGAACCAGTTCTTCCACAATTCCGCCATGGTTTGACGGGCATGGTCTTCGCACGCGACAACCCTAAGGTGTGTGACGATGGCGTCGGTTTCAGTATCTACAGCAGCGCAGAAAAACGAATTTTTGGCCCGTCTCGCGCGCATCGAATCCGGTGCCGGCAGTTCAAAATCAACACTTTTCGTCGGGCTGGACGAGACGATCTTGGTGGACAACAAAGCCAACGCAAAGATGCTGAAAAAAGCCGCCGCCGTGCCGCAAAAACGGTTGGGCCCCTTCGAGGCCCTGCTTTGCACGGTGTTGGGTTTGGCATCGCTGGTTTTCGGGCTGTATATCCGGTTCACAGTGACCGGCAGCGCCAATCCTTGGGGAAGCCCGGATATGGAAATGGCCATCAATGGTGGCCTGGGTTTGACCATCGCGTTGTTCCTGGGCTATTTTCTGCGGATGCCGCTGTTGAAAATGACACCGATCTGCACGGTCGGCGTGATGGCGGGTGTGGTCGCCTTTCACAATCTGGTGCATTTCTATCCCGAAAAATTCGCCGAGATGTTTTCACCGGTTTGGGTGGAACAGGTCGTCACGGCGACGGCGGCAAATTCGATCATCTGGCGCGGCGTCAGCTTTACGCTGTAAGTCTGCAATCGGATGCTGGCGCTGAAGGGCAGGGTGTGTCTTGACCAGTACGGAAACGTCACAAGTCGCCCAAACGCGCCCGATCCTGACCTTTCCCGAGGCAGAAGCCGCCGCTGTCACGGCGGCCTATCAAAGCGCCGGTGTCATTTTGGAATATGGCTCTGGTGGATCAACCGTTCTTGCAGGCGCGCTGCCCAACAAAACCGTTTTCTCGGTTGAAAGTGACGCGCAATGGGCCACCGGTCTGCAGGCGTGGTTTGCGCAAAACCCGCCCCAATCGCCGGTTCACCTGCATGCCGTTGATATTGGGCCCACCGGTGACTGGGGGGCACCCATCAACCAGCGTGGCTGGCGGCGGTATCATCATTATCCCTTGTCGGTTTGGGAACGGGATGATTTCCAGCATCCCGACGTGGTGCTGATCGACGGGCGTTTCCGGCTTGCCTGCCTGCTCGCGGTGCTGCACCGTATCACGCGCCCGGTTGTCGCATTGTTTGACGACTATCGAAATCGTAAACCTTACCACCGGGCCGAACATTTGGTCCGCCCCAGTTCGTTTATCGGCCGCATGGCGCGGTTTGATCTTTCCCCACGCAGTCTGTCACCGGGTGATTTGGCGCTGTTCGTGGATGCTTTCAGCCGTCCGGCATAGACCGGAGCAATAGGATAAAAAATGCTTGATATCAAAAACCTGCACGTCAAACTTGAGACGGAAGATAAGCAAATTCTACGCGGCGTCGATCTGCATGTCGGCGCAGGGCAGGTGCATGCCATCATGGGCCCGAACGGGTCTGGCAAATCAACGCTGTCATATGTGTTGTCGGGCAAGGACGGTTATGTCGTAACCGACGGTGCGGCCACATTGGACGGTGCTGATCTGCTGGAGATGGAGCCGGAAGATCGCGCCGCGGCGGGGCTGTTTCTGGCGTTTCAATACCCCGTTGAAATTCCCGGCGTGGGCAACATGACGTTCCTGCGCACTGCGGTAAATGCACAACGCAAATCGCGTGGGCAGGCCGAAATGTCGGCGGGTGATTTTCTGAAAACCGTGCGTGAAAAGGCCAAACGCCTAAGCATCGACGCCGATATGATGAAACGTCCGGTCAATGTAGGCTTTTCGGGGGGCGAGAAAAAGCGCAACGAAATCCTGCAGATGGCTATGTTGGAGCCGCGCATGTGCATCTTGGATGAAACCGATTCTGGCCTTGATGTCGACGCGATGAAACTGGTCGCAGACGGCGTCAATGCCCTGCGTGATGCGGGACGGGCCTTTCTGGTGATCACCCATTACCAACGATTGCTGGATCACATCCGCCCCGACGTTGTGCATATTATGGCGGCTGGCCGTATCATCAAATCCGGTGGCCCCGAACTGGCGCTTGAGGTGGAAAAGAACGGCTACGGTGATATTCTGGCGGGTGCGGTCTGATGGCTTTGCCGCTTGTTAAACAGGATCGGTTGTCGGCCCATATTGCGGGGCTTCATCTGCTGAAATCGGGCTGGTCGGCAGCGGCGCGCGCCGACGCATTGGCGCGCCTTTCCGGCATGGGTTTGCCGGAAAAACGCGATGAATACTGGCGCTACACAGATCCGTCAGCGCTGACTTTGGCAGATGCACCGCCGGCCGCACTGTTTGGTGCGGCTGATGAGGCCCCGCATTTCCAAACAATCGACCGCGTTGAACTTGTCTTTGTCGACGGTGTGTTCGACGCCGCCGTATCCGATGATCCGGTGCTTGCCGGGGTTGAGATTGATCTTTTGTCAACGGCGGCCACCCGCGACATCCATTGGGCGCGCGACAGTTTTGGGGTGCTGGAAACCCGTGGCCAGTCGCCCGTGCCCCGCCCGCTGGCCGCGCTAAATTCTGCCTTCGCCACCGAAGGGTTGCTGATCCGCGTGTCGGCACAGGCACGCCGCCCGATATCTTTGGTCTACCTGCGCAAAACAACGACGTCGGACGTGATCCTGCATCATTGTATAAAGTTGGAAAAGGGTGCGGAACTGACCCTGCTGGAAAACGGGCCAGCGGCAGCGCGCCTGAACATGGTGATGGAAGTTGATCTTGCTGATGGCGCGCGCTTTAACCACATCCGCGCGCAGGGCCGCGACCATGAACGCCATGCCGCCACCCATATCTTTGCGCGCCTTGGTGCGGCGGCGGCTTTCAAAAGCTTTACCGTCACAGCAAATGGTGCCTTGACGCGCAACGACGCTGTGATCGAACTGCTGGGCGACGATGCGGTAGCCCATGTTGCCGGTGCTGCTGTGGGCGATGGGCGTTTTCTGCATGATGATACGGTGTTCGTCACCCATGCCGGTTTGCGCTGTGAAAGTCGTCAGGTGTTCAAAAAAGTTTTGAAGAACGGCGCTACCGGGGTTTTTCAGGGCAAGATTCTGGTCAAACAGGGGGCACAGAAAACCGATGGCTATCAGATCAGCCAGTCCCTGCTGCTGGACGGTGACAGTAATTTTCTGGCCAAACCAGAGCTGGAAATTTACGCCGATGACGTAAAATGCAGCCACGGGTCAACCTCTGGCGCGATTGACGATACGGCGCTGTTTTATCTGCGCTCACGCGGGGTGCCGGTGAAGGCTGCGCAATCTTTGTTGGTGCTGGCCTTTTTGGCCGAAGCCATTGCCGAGATCGAGGATGACGCGATTGCTGAAGACATTCGGTCGCACCTTGAAGGCTGGCTTGTGCGGCATGGTCGCTAGATGGCGGTGGTCTTTGACATTGTGCAAAGCTGGCGCAGCCCCCGTTTGGTGATTGCACGTCATTTGCAACGGCATCCGACCGAAGGGTTCGCCTTTAGTGTTTTGGTGGCGTTTCTGCTGCTGGCGTTTGTTTCGCAATGGCCTGCCATGTCGCGTGCCGCCTATCTGCACCCCGAAGCCGGTCTGACCCAGCGCATGGTCGCGGCTGGATTGGCGCTTTTGGCGTCAATTCCGTTTTGGTACGGGCTGGCAGGGCTTAGCCATCTGGTTGCACAACGTCTTGGCGGCAAGGGTGGTTATCTTGGGGCGCGGCTTGCGCTGTTTTGGGCGTTGTTGGCAGTTGCGCCTTTGATGCTTTTGCAAGGCATATTCAGTGGATTTGCCGGGCCGGGGGCATTGGCCACCGGGGCTGGCATCTTTATACTTGGCGGTTTCTCGTATCTTTGGCTGAACATGCTGATCGCAGCGGAAAGTTGAATGATGGATGTTTCGGTGACCGCTGTTCTTGAACTGGCCCGCTTCAGCGTGCAAAGCCCGCGAACGGCCGCGCGCCAGATATTGGCGATGGCAATCCCCGATACGGCACGTTGGCTTTTGTTTTTGTTGGTCATATCGGCGTCTGCCGTGTTGACCCATATTGGCTTTAACCTGCTGCCGCAGAACGACCGGGCCTTCATGGAAACGGCGATGTCCAGCCCGCTGCGCACCGCAATACTGCAGGCGGGGTTTTTGCTGGTGGCGGTGGTTGCCGTGCACCGCGTAGGTCGTTGGCAGGGCGGCACTGGCAGTTTTGCAGATTCGCTGTTGCTGGTGGGGTGGTTGCAATTCATCCTGCTGTGCCTGCAGATCACCCAGATCATTGCGCTGCTGATTTTGCCGCCAGTGGCAGAAATTATCGGCGTGTTGGGTCTTGGCTTGTCATTCTGGTTGCTGACCCAATTCGTTCTGGAACTGCACGGCTTTCAATCGGCGTGGAAGGTTTTTCTAAGCATTTTGGGGGTGCTGTTTTCGGCGGCAATGGCCGCATCACTGGTGCTTGTGTTGGTGTTGGGGGCAGGGGTTTAAACGATGTATGATATTGCCACAGTGCGCAGTCAGTTTCCCATTCTGTCGCGGCAGGTGAATGGCAAACCGCTTGTCTATCTGGATAATGGCGCATCGGCGCAAAAACCACAGGTGGTGATTGATGCGGTGACCACGGCCTATTCCCACGAATACGCCAATGTTCACCGTGGTTTACATTATCTTTCAAACCTTGCGACGGACAAGTATGAAGCCGCCCGCGGCACCATTGCCCGTTTCCTGAATGCGTCGTCCGAACACCACATCGTGTTTTCCACCGGCACGACAGAGGCGATCAATCTTGTGTCTTACGGCTGGGCCGCGCCCCGGTTTCAGGCGGGCGATGAAATTGTGCTGTCCATCCTGGAACATCACGCCAATATCGTGCCCTGGCATTTCTTGCGCGAACGCATCGGCGTGGTACTGAAATGGGTCGATGTCGATGCCAATGGCGATCTTGATCCGCAGGCAGTGCTGGATGCCATCACCCCCAAAACCCGCCTGATCGCCGTCACCCATATGTCAAATGTGCTGGGGACGGTGGTTGATGTGGCCGCCATCTGCCACGGCGCGCGTGCCAAAGGGGTGCCGGTTCTGGTCGATGGTAGCCAGGCGGCGGTTCATATGGCCGTCGATGTCGCCGCCTTGGGCTGCGATTTTTACGCCATCACCGGCCATAAACTTTATGGCCCCAGCGGATCGGGCGCGATCTATATCCACCCCGATCGCATGGCAGAGATGCGCCCCTTTCTTGGTGGCGGTGATATGATCCGCGAAGTGGCGCGCGATTTCGTCACCTACAACGACCCGCCGATGAAATTTGAAGCGGGCACCCCCGGCATCGTCCAACAAATCGGTCTTGGCGTGGCGCTGGACTATATGATGGGCCTGGGGATGGACAACATTGCCGGCCATGAACGCACGCTCCGTGATTATGCCCGCAGCAAATTGGCGGGCCTGAATTGGCTGCAGGTGCAGGGCAAGTCCGCAACCAAAGGCGCGATTTTCTCGTTCACCCTTGATGGTGCGGCCCATGCGCATGACATTTCCACCGTGCTTGACAAACGCGGCATCGCGGTGCGCGCGGGCGCACATTGCGCGATGCCGTTGATGCAGCATTTGGGGGTAGGGGCCACCTGCCGCGCGTCATTCGGCCTTTATAACACGGTCGAAGAGGTGGATGTGCTGATTTCCGGCTTGGAATTGTGCCACGATCTGTTCGCCTGACGGTCAGAACTGAAAGGTAAAGGCAACCGCGCCACCAGACTGTGCTTCGCTTGCGCGGTTGCCAAAATTTTCGGAATGGGCCAGCGACAGTTTCATTTCCAACCCCTCGGCCAGCGCGGTTTGATAGCTGATCTCAAAATCCATTTGGCGGCTTTCAGGGGCAAGGTTCAGTGGCACGGGTTCAAAAGACGCCGCCGCCGCCTCGCGGTAAACCGGCAGAGTAACCACTGTTTGCCCCGACGCGATGGCCATTGGAAGCGCCACACCCAACGTCAAACGGTCGCCGTCAGCGAAGACATTTCTTTGACCTATCCTTAGGGCCGCACTGTTGAATTGCGCAGAGCCAGACCCACCAAAGGCCGTGGGTCCACCAAGATCTGTCAGCCCAACCTCGCCGGACATCGCCAGAAAAGCACTGCCGCCAAGGTCTTGTGCAATGCCAAGCGAAACCGACGCCATCATGGCCTGATCCGATCCGTCAAGGCTCATCATCCGACCATCATCGCGCGCCATTTGCAGGCCAACCTCGATTTTGGTCGGCCCTTCGGCCAGAACGCGGGTCAAGCTGATTCCCATGCTATCCGTTCCTGTACGCGGCATCACGACAGCGGCAGACAGCAGCGCATCCGCTGTTGAAAGGTTTATCTCATTGCCACCAAACGCCGAAAATGGATCTGCCAAGGCCCTGCCTTCTGCCAAGCGTTCGGTGGTCAAATTGCCAGAAAGACTGCGCGAAAGCAGGGTTACGGCCCGCGATTGCGGGCGCGCCCCCGCATTCAGCGCCCCCGCAGGCATCACAAAACCCGCACTCAGCGCGTCTTTGACCAGCACGTCGGTTTGGGCCAGTGACAGTTCCACAGCATCGCCAAACGCGCTGCCAGTAAGAAGAACCGGCGTCGTGGTCGGAACCAATCCACCGCTTGCCAATGCCATCGCAGGGCTGCCAATCGGTTTTAGCGCGGCTTCAATATCAAGAAAACCATGGCCATAGGTCACAGAATACCCTTTGTGAAACCCGGTCGCGAGTTCCACCGTATCATCAGCCGCAAAAAACCCGTCATCGGCAGACGCCAGAAGACGGACACGCAATTCGTGCGGTGAAAGGCCGGGAAACGCATCTTGCAGCAGCGCCAACGCCCCAGAGATTTGCGGTGCCGCGAACGACGATCCGGTCACCAGTGTCGTCCCCGAATCCAACCGAAGGGTGTTGTCGGGGACTTGCCAAGTGCCATCTGCGATCATGCACCAGCGCGCCGCCTCATTGCAGGCCGACGATATAAGCTGCACAGCACTTACATCACTGCCGTTGAACGAAGGCACGCCATTGGCCGCAGCAATCCAACCCGCCTCCAGCGAAGGCCGCAGGAAGGGCAGCCCGTCCATCAGCGTTGAATGTCGCAATGTATCGTCGTTTGATACGGCAAAAACCACAACACGTGTGGCTGCAAAATTATCAAGTGCGGTCAGGTAGTTGCGGCTTCCTTGATAGCGATTGAAAGCAAAGTCAAAGTCGGGCTGATTCAGAAAAAGCGATGGATAGCCCCAAGAGTTGTTCCAAGCCACCGCGCCCAACGACAGCGCTGTGGTGCCAAGATTGGCAAGCTTTTGGTCGGTTTCATAGGTGCCGAAAATCAGGCGTGCGTCGGGTGCGGTTCCAATAAAATCTGCAGAATCGCCCAGTGCCACGGCCGAGACGATTGTGCCATGTGCCGTCACAGCACCGGCATTGGGGTTCAGACCTTCCCAATTGTTCACAACCAGAACATTCGAGCCTGCAAATTCCGCGTAGCCGGGACGATATTGCCCATCTGAAACGGCGATCGTCGACCCGTTTCCCGTCAGGCCCGCCACATGCGCGAAAGCTGCACCGGAATTATACAGCGGGCTGCTGATAAGGCCGGACAGAAATTGCCCCGAATTCAGGGTAATGCTCCACGCGCTGCTTTGGCCTGAATAACGCGGGTCATTGGCGACCAGCGCCGCTGTCTGTGTGACCACGCTTGGCACCATGGCATCCGCAAAAAATGCCGTAAGAACAGACGCATTTATTGGGGCAGGGGCGCCAAAAGAGGAAAGATATCCGCTCAAATCCTCGGTGCCATCCCCGGGTTTGCAGCCCGCAACAAGGGCGAGGCAAGACAGCGACATCCACAGCGAGGTGTTGCGGCGGTCTCGCTCGAGGCGGCGATCGCCGCGGGGTTCCGCGCCGCCGATCACGCGGCGCAGGATCGTGACTTCGAATCGCTGCGCGGCGACGCGGCCTTCGCGCAACTGCTCGACGCGATGCGAACGACAACGGCGCAAGCGATGCTGGCGCCGCCGCCGACCCGCGGCTTCGGCGATGATCCGCAGGGCCGCGGCCGCCACTACCTCAGCACGTTCCTCGCGTGGCTCGGACCCTACGGCACCTCCTACGCCGATGCGGTCGCGAACCTCGAGCGCGCCGCCGCCGCCGACGGCACGAATC
>JANOFE010000078.1:0-13516 GCA_031413495.1 Pseudorhodobacter sp.
GATATGAAACATGTGGCGCTGTTTGCCACCCCTGCCACTGTTGCATCACGCGCGTTTCAACGTGAACTCGCCTTTCGCGCCATTGGCGTAGATGTCGAAGCGCAACCCTGCGGCGGTGTGGTCGATGCTATCGAGCAGGGCGATGAAATGCTCGCCGAAACACTGGTGCGCGCCCATGTCGAGGCGTTGAAACGTCGGATGCCGCATCCGCAGGCTGCCGTTCTGGCTTGCACGCATTACCCGCTGATGGAGTCGGTGTTTGCCGATGCCCTGGGGCAAGGCGTCAAAGTGTTCAGCCAAGGCAGGCTTGTCGCCGACAGCCTTGCAGACTATTTGCAGCGCCGCCCCGAAATGCTGGGCTCTGGTACTCTGTCCAAATTCCTGACAACTGGTGATCCTGCCGCCGTCTCAAACCGTGCCACGCAGTTTTTGCGACGCAAGATCGTGTTTGAAGCTGCCTGACACACCGTATCTAAAAATCGGAACGCATTGCCATGAAACATAAAATCGCCATCTTGGGTGCCTCGGGCTATACCGGTGCAGAACTGGTGCGCCTGATTTCAACCCATCCGATGATGCAGGTGGTTGGCCTGTCTGGCGACCGCAAGGCGGGCATGGCGATGGCCGATGTGTTCCCATTCCTGCGCCACCTTGATCTGCCGATGCTGCAAAAGATCGAAGATATGGATTTTACCAATGTTGACCTAGTGTTCTGCGCGCTTCCTCATGCAACATCTCAAGCGGTTATTGCCGATTTGCCGCGCAATTTGAAGGTGGTTGATCTGTCCGCCGATTTCCGGCTGCGCGACCCGGCTGAGTATCAAAAGTGGTACGGCCAACCCCACGCCGCCCCTGATCTGCAGGCCGAGGCCGTCTATGGCCTGACCGAATTTTACCGCGATGACATTCGCAAAGCCCGCCTTGTGGCTGGCACCGGCTGCAATGCGGCCACCGGCCAGTTTGCGCTGCGCCCGCTGATCGAGGCAGGGGTGATTGATCTGGATACCATCCTGATCGACCTCAAGGCAGGGGTGTCCGGTGCGGGCAGGTCGGCCAAGGAAAACCTGTTGCATGCGGAATTGTCCGAAGGCACGCAAGCCTATTCCGCAGGTGGCAAGCACCGGCACTTGGGCGAATTTGACCAAGAATTTTCCAAGGCGGCAGGCCGTCCGGTTCTGGTACAATTCACCCCGCATCTGCTGCCGATGAACCGGGGTATCCTTGCTACCATCTACGTCAAGGGTGACGCGCAAGTCATTCATAATACGCTGCTTTCACGCTACACTTCAGAACCCTTCATCACCGTCCTGCCTTTTGGCATGCTGCCCTCCACCCGCGATGTGCGCGGGTCGAATTTCTGCCATCTTGGGGTCATTGGCGACCGCATTCCGGGCCGCACGATCATTGTGTCGGTGATCGACAACCTCACAAAAGGGTCATCGGGCCAAGCGTTGCAAAACGCCAATCTGATGTTAGGTCTGGATGAAACCATGGGCCTGACGCTGGCCCCGATGTTCCCGTGAGACAACCATGATTGGCCTAAAGAAAAAACGCCGTATCCAGATCATCGTGCTGGCTTTTGTGGCGCTTGCCGGATCGACGGCCCTGATTGGCTATGCCATGCAGGATGGCATCAATTTCTTTCGCTCTCCCAGTCAGATAGCCGCCGATCCTCCTACCCCGACTGAAGTGTTCCGCATCGGTGGGTTGGTCGAAGCGGGCAGCCTGAAGCGCGGGAACGGTGAAACCGTGACCTTCGCCGTCACCGATGGTGGGGCCACAACGCCGGTCTCTTTCACCGGCATCTTGCCCGACCTTTTCGGCGAGGGTCAGGGCATGGTGGGCACCGGCAGTCTGGTTGCAGGCACCTTCCAGGCCACCGAGATATTGGCCAAGCATGACGAATCTTACATGCCAAAAGAGGTGATAGATGCCCTGAAAGAACAGGGCGTCTACCGGGAACCGAACGGCTCGTAACAGCAACCTTAACCAAATTCACCTGATCTTGCCCGTCGATGGGGGCACGCCCCTGACAGAGGGGCAGCAGATGAAATCCGTCAAAGACATCGCACAAGACATCGTCGCCCGCGAAGGCGGTTATGTGAATGACCCCGATGATCCGGGCGGGGCCACCAATCACGGCGTCACCATCCACACCCTGCGCCGCCTTGGCCTTGATCTGACAGGCGATGGACGGGTGACCACCGCAGATGTAAAGGTCCTGACCCGCGCCCAAGCCGTGGATGTGTTCATCGAACATTACCACAAACGCCCCGGCCTTGCCGCGTTGCCCGAGGCCCTGCAACCATCGGTGTTTGATATGTATGTCAACGCCGGGGCCAATGCGGTGAAGGTTTTGCAACGCCTTCTCACCGACATGGGCTTTCCCTGTGATGCCGACGGCGCTATCGGCCCGGCCACCATCCGCGCCGCCCAAATGGCGCAAGATGCCGCCCCATCGCACCTTGCCGATGCCTATGCCATTGCGCGGCGCAACTACTACTACGGCCTCGCCGATGCCCGCCCCGCCAGCCGTAAATACGCCCGCAGGCGCGACGGCGGCAAAGCTGGCTGGATCATCCGGGCTGAGGAATTCATGTCCCCGAAATACCACCTGACAGACGCCCAGCACCGCGCACGGGTGGCCGCATGGGGTTAATCGGACGCGCCATTGGTGGCCCCGCCGCAGTATCCGCCCTTGGTGACGCCGCCAAAGGGCTGGCCGAAGTGTTCACCCCGTCAGCCACCCGCCGGATGGAGCTTTCCGCCGAGGCGCAAATGGCAGCACTTCGCCAGCTTGGCGAAGAATACGGCCTGCCCAGCACCGGCTGGTTTGACCGGATGGTGAACGGCCTCAACCGTCTGCCACGCCCCTTGCTGGCGTTTGGCACCATCGGCCTGTTCATCTACGCCATGGTGGACCCCGCCCGCTTCGCCACCCGCATGGTTGGCCTGAACGCCGTCCCAGAACCCTTGTGGTGGCTTCTGGGGGCCGTCGTGGCGTTCTACTTTGGGGCAAGAGAATCCTATTACTTCCGGGGCCGCACCATCAGTCCGCCCGCCGCTACACCCCGCACCCCCGATGAAAACCCCGCAATTGACGCGTGGCGCACTGAACAGCCCTGATAAACCGCCCGATCCTTGACCTGTCTCGCGCCCTCTGGCATTGCCAAGGGCTTGAGACAGGATTTGACCCTATGAACCTATTCGCCGATATTCGCGTGTCCGTAACCACTGCCGTCGCCAGCCTGCAGGCGCAGGGCACGTTGCCTGCGGGCCTTGATCTGGCCGCCATCACGGTCGAGCCGCCGCGGGACGCGTCACATGGTGATATGGCCACCAATGCGGCGATGGTACTGGCCAAACCGGCAGGCATGGCCCCACGCCAAGTTGCAGATGCCATCGCCAGCGAATTGGCAAAAGACCCGCGCATCACTGGGGTTGATGTCGCTGGCCCCGGTTTCCTGAACCTGCGCCTTGCCGCCTCTGTCTGGCAGGGCCTTGTGAAAACCGTTCTGCAAACCGGCCCCGATTTCGGCAAATCCACCTTGGGGCAGGGCCTGCGCGTCAACGTCGAATTCGTCTCCGCCAACCCCACCGGGCCAATGCATGTGGGCCATGTGCGCGGTGCCGTGTTTGGCGATGCCCTTGCCCGCCTGCTGTCCTTCGCAGGCTATGATGTCACCCGCGAATATTACATCAACGACGCTGGCGCGCAGGTCGATGTACTGGCCCGGTCCGCCTATGAACGTTACCGCGAAGCCAACGGGCTGGAGCCAGAGATTCGCGAAGGCCTGTACCCCGGCGATTACCTGATCCCAGTGGGCGAGGCGCTGAAAGCGCAGTTCGGCACCAGTTTGCTGGACAAGGGCGAGCAGTATTGGCTTGCTGAAATCCGCGAAATCGCAACCGACTTGATGATGCAAATGATCCGCGAAGATCTGGCGCTGCTTGGCGTGCAGATGGACGTCTATTCCTCCGAAAAAGCCATCTACGGCACGGGCCGGATCGAGGCAGCAATCGACGTTCTGCGCAAGATGGATTTGATTTATGACGGCTTTCTTGAACAACCGAAAGGCAAGACGCTGGACGATTGGGAACCGCGCGAACAAATGCTGTTCCGGTCCACCGCTTACGGGGATGATGTGGATCGCCCGGTGAAAAAGTCTGATGGATCATGGACCTATTTCGCCCCCGACATCGCCTATCATTATGACAAAGTCACCCGCGGCTTTGATCAGCTGATCGACATCTTGGGTGCCGATCACGGCGGCTATGTCAAACGCATGAAGGCGGCCGTTGCAGCGCTTTCCGGTGAACGTGTTCCGTTAGATATCAAGCTTATCCAGTTGGTAAAGCTTTACAAAAACGGCGAGCCGTTCAAGATGAGCAAACGCGCCGGCACCTTCGTAACCCTGCGCGACGTGGTCGAACAGGTGGGGTCAGATGTGACACGTTTTGTCATGCTGTCGCGCAAGAACGACATGACATTGGACTTTGATTTCGACAAGGTGATGGAACAATCCAAGGACAATCCGGTGTTCTACGTCCAATATGCCAATGCCCGCGTAAACTCGGTCATGCGCAAGGCGGTTGAGGCCGGAATTGATGTAAGCGATGCCGCAATTGCCGCCGCCGACCTTGCCAATCTGTCGCATCCCGCCGAACTTGGTCTTGCCCAAAAGATCGCCGAATGGCCGCGTCTGGTGGACATAGCCGCGCGCAGCAACGAGCCACATCGGGTGGCGTTTTATCTCTATGAATTGGCGTCAGATTTCCATGGCTTGTGGAACAAGGGCAATGACGACACCACCCTTCGTTTCGTGCAAGACGGGGATGCTGCCACGACACAAGCAAAAATTGCACTCGCAAAGGCCGTGGGCGTTGTGATTTCTGCAGGTTTAGGTATCTTAGGCGTAACGCCGGTTGAAGAAATGCGCTGACCCGCACCAACCGCCCGGCCAAACCAGAAAAACGCGTAGCGGGTTCAACCGCATGGCGATACGAGGCAAAGCATGGCGGACATGAATTTCGAACGATTCAAGGGCAACCAGCGCACATCTGACGATGGCGGTGAGGCGCGGTTGCAAAGCCTGATCAACCTGTCCGGGGCGGCGGTGTCGGTCGCGCTGGTGATCGGTTTGGCGGTCTGGGGCTATCAACTGGCCGTGCGGGATGTGTCCGGTATCCCCGTTGTTTTGGCGCTTGAGGGTCCGATGCGCATCGCACCGAACAATCCCGGTGGCACGGTCGCCGACAATCAGGGCCTTGCGGTTAACACCATCGCCGCCGAAGGCATCGCTGCCGCCCCTGCGGAACGTCTGGTGTTGGCTCCGCGCCCGGTTGAATTGTCACTGGATGACGCGCCGGGCCTGTCATCGCTTTCTGCAGCTGCCCCCGATGATCAGCTTGACGATATTCTTGTCGATGCGGCCACCACGCCTGCCGCAGCCGCCGCGTCCGATGCGGTGGACCAAACAGCCATTGATCAGGCCCTTGCCGCGGCCCTGTCTGAGGGCGGCGAAATACCCGTTGATCCGGCACCGCCCGCAGATGATGTCGCAGCCACCGACGCTGGCGGCAACGTTGTCCGGTCCCCTCGTCCCCTCGCGCGCCCGCCAACCCTGTCCAGTGTGCCCCGGGCACCCGCCGAAGTGGCGGATGTGCAAGATGTCGTCTCGGTAGCCTCACCCGAAATGCTGCCCGAAGAGGTGCAGGTTGGCACCCGCCTGGTGCAGCTTGGCGCTTTCGACAGCGCCGATGGCGCCCGCGCCGAATGGACGCGGCTGCAGGGGCGCTTTGGCGATCTGATGGCAGGCAAGGCCATTATCGTGCAACCTGCGGAAAGCGGCGGTCAAACCTTTTTCCGCCTGCGCGCCTTTGGCTTTTCCGATGAAGATGACGCGCGCCGCTTCTGCTCGGCCCTGTTGTCCGAAGACACCGCCTGCATCCCGGTCGCCCATAGATGACGCTCAACGGCACCACGGCCGCGATTTTTGGCTGTATCGGGCCACGCCTTCTGCCTGACGAGCGCGCGTTTTTTCGCGATGCAGATCCTTACGGCTTCATCGTCTTTGCCCGCAATGTGCAAAGCCCGGATCAACTTTACCGCCTGACGTCTGATCTGCGCGCAAGTGTGGGGCGCGATGCGCCCGTGCTGGTCGATCAGGAAGGTGGCCGTGTGCAACGCCTGCGCGCACCCCATTGGCGCGAATGGACGCCGCCGTTGGACGCCATCGCCGCTGCCCCCGATCTGGCCACCGCCTGCCGCATCATGGCCCTGCGCGCCTCGGTAATCGCGTCCGAGCTGCGCGCCGTTGGCATAGACGCCAACTGCGCTCCTGTCGCTGATATCGCCACTGATGCCACGCACCCCTTCCTGCGCAACCGCTGCTACGGCACCGATACCACCGCTGTCACCGCCATTGCCCGCGCCGTGGCCGACGCCACTCTTGCGGCGGGTGTTTTGCCTGTCCTCAAACACATGCCCGGCCATGGCCGCGCGTCGGGTGACACCCATCACGATCTGCCAACGGTCACCACCGATGCGGCCACATTGCGTGCGACCGATTTTGCGCCTTTCCGGGCGCTCGCTGATCTGCCGATGGCGATGACCGCGCATATCGTGTTCGACGCCTTTGATGCTGAAAATCCCGCCACCCAATCCTCGCGCATGATAGATGTGATCCGCAGTGACATCGGCTTTGGCGGCCTTCTGATGACCGATGATCTGAACATGCAGGCGCTGTCTGGCACTCTGGCTGACCGAACCAGCCGCTCCATGACCGCAGGCTGCGATCTGGCCCTGCATTGCAACGGCGCATTGCCGGAAATGCAATCGGTCGCCGCCGCCGCAGGGCCAATGCGCCCAGATACCGCAGCGCGCGCTGCAACTGCCTTGGCTTTTCGTGCAAGCCCAGAACCGCAGGACACCGCAGCCCTGCTCGCGGAACTTGCAACGCTTGCCCAAGGCCGGCTCCATGCCTGAACCCGATTGGACCTCTGACAGCCCTGAACGGCTTGCCCCCCTAGACCGGATGGCAGCCGAGGCGCTGATCGTCGATGTTGATGGCTTTGAAGGCCCGCTTGACATGTTGCTTACGCTGTCGCGCACCCAAAAGGTCGATCTGCGGCGCATTTCCGTGCTGCAACTGGCCGAGCAATACCTGAAATTTATTGCCGAGGCGCAGACCCTGCGGATCGAACTTGCTGCCGATTATCTGGTAATGGCCGCGTGGCTGGCCTACCTTAAATCGCGCCTTCTGCTGCCACCAGACCCCAGCGAAGATGGCCCCAGCGCCGAAGACCTCGCCGCCCACCTTGCGTTTCAGCTGGCACGCCTGTCCGCCATGCGCGAGGCCGCCGCCCGCCTGATGGGTCGTGATCAGCGGGGCCGTGATTTCTTTGCGCGTGGCATCCCCGAAGATGTGACCCGCCATCGCCAGATCAGCTATTCCGCCACCCTGCTGGATCTGATGCGCGCCTATGCCCGCATCCGCACCCGCGATGATTTTCGCCCCTTCGTGCTGGACCGCGACAATATCTATACGATGGAACACGCACTCGACCGGATGCGCAAACTGATCGGCTATGCGGGGGATTGGGCCGACCTCACCTCGTTCCTGCCCGACGATTGGCAAATGCACCCGGGGCGTCGCCGGTCCGCCACTGCCGCCCATTTCGCGGCCGTTTTGGAAATGGCCAAGGCGGGGCAGGTTGATTTGCGGCAAGGGGATACCTTCGCCCCGATTCAACTGCGCAAGAAAGATGCCAGATGACCGAAACAATTGACCCCATCGAGAAAACCTTGTTCGAAGCCCCGCCGATGGGCGAACAAGAACGCATGATCGAGGCCATTCTTTTCGCAAGCGCCGAACCCGTTACCATGGCCGAACTGACCAACCGCATGCCGCATGGCTGCGACCCCGCCGAGGGGTTGATCACCCTGCACCGCCGCTATGAAGGGCGCGGTGTCAATCTGGTACGCGTCGGCGATGCCTATGCGCTGCGCACCGCCGCCGATCTTGGCCACCTGATGCACAAAGAAACGGTAGAGACGCGAAAACTGTCGCGCGCCGCGATCGAAACCCTTGCCATCATCGCCTACCACCAACCCGTCACCCGCACCGAGATCGAAGAAATTCGCGGCGTCGCCGTCAGCCGTGGCACCGTGGACCAGCTGATGGAACTGGACTGGATCCGTTTTGGCCGCCGCCGTATGACCCCGGGACGGCCGGTCACTTTCGTGGTCACCGATCATTTTCTTGATCACTTTGGCCTCGAATCCGCCCGCGATCTGCCCGGCCTGAAAGATCTGCGCGCGGCAGGGCTGCTGGACAACCGCCCCGCACCCGGTATCTTGACCGGAAGTGACGAAGACGATGAACCGGTAACCGGCCAATCAGAACTGTTTGAGGATTAACGGCGCATAAAAACCGCGCCAAAAGGAGCAAGCCAATGAACCTCAATCGCCTCATCAACATGGTGACCAACCAAATCATCCGCCGTGTGGTCAATGTTGCCATTGATCGTGGCATCAACTTTGTGTCGCGCAAATCGGTCAAGCCAGCCGAACCGGTCACCCATCAAGCGGTGGAACACGATGTGACAACCCCCGCCGAACTGGCGCGGGATGCGCAATTGCGCACGGCGGCCGATCAAGCCGCAAAGACCGCCCGCATGGCCCGCCGCCTTGGGCGCTAAAACGTCTGGAATACCTGACTTTGATTTTGCACAGAATCCGTTAGGCTGATGTTACTGACGCTGGACTATAATCTACCAATACTTTGATTCTACACAATTTTTAATCACCATACCCGGTTTTTGGGTGTCCGGTTTGATTGGTTTTTCCAATGGCATTGCGCAATTTGCAGGAACGTATACGTCAAACCCTGTGCTACGAGATTGGCGGGATTTTGTTGATCACGCCGATCTATATCTCGATCTTCGGATCATCCGGTGGCGATGGTTTCATCGTGATGGCAGCTTTGTCGATTGCAACGCTTATCTGGTTTCCGCTGCACAACACCGTGTTTGATTGGCTTGATCTGCGCCTAACCGGTCGCCTTGCCAGCGACCGGCCCAAGGGGCTAAGGGTGCTGCATGCCCTGTCGCATGAAGTGACCGTTTGCCTGATTACAACGCCTTTGCTGATCTGGCTGGGGGGGCATGGCCTGCTTGAGGCGATCTTGGTCGATCTGGCCCTGTCGTTCGGCTATGCCGCTTATGCGTTTGGATTCCACATCGTCTATGACCATTTTCGCCCGGTCGTGCATCGTCCGTGGATTGATCTGGCACTTGGCGCGCCTTACCCGGTTATTTGAACTGCTTGGCCAGCTTCAAACCCTGCCCTTGATAGTTGGATGCCATCGCTGTGCCATACAGCGTGTCTGGCCTGGCTGCCATCCGCTCATACACCAGCCGGCCCACCACTTGCCCATGTTCCAAAACGAACGGCGCTTCATGGCAGCGCACTTCCAGCACGCCGCGTGATCCGGCACCACCCGATGCAGCATAGCCAAATCCGGGGTCAAAGAACCCCGCGTAATGCACCCGGAATTCGCCGACCATGGCCAGATAGGGGGCCATTTCTGCGGCATAATCGGGCGGAATGGTTACCGCCTCGCGGCTGACCAGAATGTAAAACGCGCCCGGATCAAGAATGATACGCCCCTCCGTCGTGCGCACTTCTTCCCAATAATCCGCCGCCGGATAATGGCCGATCTTGTCCAGATCAATCACGCCCGTGTGCGGCTTGGCGCGGTACCCCACCAGATCACCCGACGCAGGCTGCAGATCAACCGAAAACCCCAATCCATCCGAAATAACAGCCGTACCAGAAACCAACGGCTCGTCCGCATGCAGTGCGGCCAGCGCCGTATCCCCCAAAACCGCCTCACCCTGCCGGAACCTGATCTGGTTCAACCGCATACCGGGCCGCACCAGCACCGAAAAACTGCGCGGGCAAACTTCGGCATACAACGGCCCCGCATAGCCATCCGGTATCCGGTCAAATTCCGCGCCACCATCGGTGATGGTCCGCGTCAACAAATCCAACCGGCCCGTCGAACTTTTCGCATTCGCCACCGCCGTGGTCCCGGCAGGCAACGCCAGCCGTTCCATCAGCGGAATCACATAGACACAGCCCTTTTCCAGCACGGCCCCCTGGGTCAAATCCACCCGGTGCATCTCAAACTCGGCAATCCGTGCTGCAACCGTGCGGCCATGCCCCGCAAGAAACGACGCCCGCACGCGGTAGGCCACGGGCCCAAGGCGCAGATCAAGGCTGGCGGGCTGCACCTGTGCAGGGGTGATCGGCGTATCGGCCGCAATCGCCCCGGCCTCGATCAAGGCACGCAACTTTTGGGCTGGCAAAACTCCGGTCACGTGCAACGCCCCTTACGGCTAAAAGAAACGCCCGCGCTGCCACGGGGCAGGCGGGCGGGATCTTTGTTGGTCGGGCCGGAGAGATTTGAACTCTCGACCTTCCGCCCCCCAGACGGACGCGCTAACCAGGCTGCGCCACGGCCCGACACGCGGTCTTCATACTGATATTCCAAGCCGGAGCAAGCCGTAAAGCGCATGGCAGCCGGATCAAGACTGACCCGGTCGCGCCGCATCCGCCATCCGGTCGCGCAGTGCCTCCAGACGGTTGGTGATTGCCAAAAACTCCGGCCTGATGCGCTGTGCCGATGCATCACCGGGCAGCGCCCGGATGCGGGACGCAAGTGTGGCCACAATACCATCCTCAAAGTCATCCTCATCAAACCCGTCTGCATCGGCCAAAGATTCGGGAAACGCCGGCTGCGCCGAGCTTGCCGCTACCGCTTCGCCCTGATCATCTTGGTCTGCTGGCTGCACACTGGCGGCAAAATCTTCGGCGGTGATATCCGCGACAGTAACTTCTGGCACAACCTCCGGCTCATTGGAGCTAGATTCCAGCAGGCTTTCCGCAACCGCATCTTCAACGCTGGCACCACGAATAAACTCAAACTCAAGCGGCGGGGCTGGTGTCAACCAAAGGGCCCCCTGTGCAGGTTCTGCTGCAGGCGGGGCGGTGGTCGGCGGACGGACCACCGCAGCGATCTGCGGCTTGTGATCGACCGCCTTTGCCATGGCGTCGGTCAACCCTCGGGTGGGTGGCAACGTCGGCAGCTCTGCCATTTTCACAACAGGCAGATCGTCAGCTTGATCAACAAAAGGCGCATCCACACCGGAATCGTCGCCCAAAGCCTCGCCAGACAGCGCGGCCACGTGGCGCACACCTTGTTCGCGCAAGATTTTCTGCACGCCGCGTATGGTCAGACCTTCGTCATGCAGTAACCGCTTGATACCCATCAGCAAAGACACGTCCGATGGCCGGTAATAACGTCGTCCTCCTGCCCGCTTTACAGGCCGGATTTGCGGAAAACGGCTTTCCCAGAACCGCAGCACATGCGCGGGCGTTTCAAGATGCTCTGCAACCTCGCTGATCGTACGAAAGGCGTCAGGCGACTTGTCCATCCCGCTCCGGTCCCCTTAGCGCTTGCGACCAGCAGCTACGCGGTCTTTCATCAAATGCGATGGCCGAAAGGTCAAAACCCGGCGTGGGCTGATCGGCACTTCGTCGCCGGTCTTGGGGTTGCGCCCCACGCGGGCGGATTTATCACGCACCGAAAACGTCCCGAAAGACGAAATTTTAACCGTGGTGCCCGATGCCAACGCATCCGACATATGCGCCAGAACGCTTTCCACCAGCTGCGCCGATTCATTGCGCGACAGGCCCACTTCGCGAAACACCGCCTCGCTCAGATCCATCCGTGTCAGTGTCTTTTCACTCATGTCATCCCCCCAGTTTGGATCAAAGATGCGCGGAATGGATTCATGAGTCAATATCAACCACTTGGCGGCTGTTATTCAGAGACGGTGAAAGCCGCAATTCGCGCCAATCACAGGCGCAAAACCACCGACCCCCACGCCAGTCCGCCCCCAATTGCCTCGGTCACGATCAGATCACCGGGCTTTACCTGCCCCCGGTCGCGCCCCACAGACAGTGCCAGCGGGATCGAGGCCGCCGATGTATTGCCATGGTCCTGCACCGTCACAACCACCTTGTCCATCGGCACATGCATCCGCTGCGCAGTGGCAGAAATGATCCGCAAATTGGCCTGATGTGGCACAATCCAATCGACATCCGCCCCGGTCAGCCCAATTTTATCCAGCGCCGCATGCGCCGTTTGTGCAAGTTTTTCAACCGCATGGCGGAACACTTCCTTACCATGCATGCGCAAATGCCCTGTCGTGCCGGTGGACACCCCGCCATCGACATAGAGCAAATCCTTATAGCGCCCGTCCGAATGCAAATCGGTCGCAAGGATACCGCGATCGGCATTCGTCCCCAACCCGGTTCCCGCCTCCAGGATCACCGCACCCGCGCCATCGCCAAACAACACACAGGTGGACCGGTCTTTCCAATCCATCAACCGCGAGAATGTTTCCGCCCCGATCACCATCACCCGGCGTGCCTGATCCGACACGATAAGCGCATGCGCATTGGTTAAGGCAAACACAAATCCCGCACAAACGGCCTGCACATCAAAGGCATAACCGCGCGTCATGCCAAGTTGGCCCTGTACCATCGTAGCAACCGAAGGAAAAGTCAGATCGGGCGTCGATGTGGCCACGATGATTGCGTCGATGTCCGATGGCACCAGCCCCGCGTCGGTCAACGCCGCCCGCGCCGCCCGTGTGGCCAGATCAGATGTCATCTGCCCGTCCGCCGCAAAATGCCGCCGCTCGATGCCAGACCGGGTTCTGATCCAGTCATCCGTCGTATCGACCAAAGCTTCCAGATCTTTGTTCGTCACGATCCGGTCAGGCAGATAATGCCCGATCCCTTTAACGACGGCGCGTATTGTCATTCGGTGGTACCGCTGCTCATTTCTTCTTTGGCTGCATCCTGCCCCGCGCGACTGCCCGATGCAACCCGTGCTGCAAGGCGGTCTTGAAACCCGGATTTCGCCAGTTGAAACGCCAGTTTGATCGCCGCTGAAACCCCGGTCGCATCTGCCGACCCATGCGATTTCACGACCGTGCCGTTCAACCCCAGAAACACGCCACCATTCACCCGGCGCGGATCAATCCGCTTTTGCAGCCGCTTCAGCGACGTTAACGCCAACAGGGCAGCAATTTTCGACAAAAACGTCGCGTTGAAGGCTTCTTTCAGGAAATCCGAAATCAGCTTGGCCGTGCCTTCGCCGGTTTTGATCGCGATGTTGCCGGTAAAGCCATCCGTCACAATCACATCGCAGCGGTTGCCGGGAATATCGCCACCTTCCACAAAACCCACATAGTCAAACGCACCGTCCACAGATGCGGCCAAAATCATATCATTGGCCAGCTTTAGCTCGGCGCGGCCCTTGTGGTCTTCGGTGCCCACATTCAGCAATCCAACCCGCGGTCGGGACAGCGCCAAACCATTGCGGGCATAGGCCGCCCCCATGATCGCGTATTGCAGCAAATCCTCGGCATCCGCCTT
>JANOFE010000079.1:0-17177 GCA_031413495.1 Pseudorhodobacter sp.
GATGTTGCAGCGGTATGTAGCGATTGTTGTGGACAAGGGCAACGCGGGCGGGGCAGCGTCGCGCTGAATATAGGGGGTGGGTTTGCGGCAGGGGTTTCCGATAGCGGCGCGGGGCATGGTCATCGGCCTTTTGGGCGGATCGTTTGACCCGGCGCACGAGGGTCATGCGCACATCACGCGGGAAGCGCTGAACCGGATGGGGTTGGACCGGGTATGGTGGCTGGTGACACCGGGCAATCCCTTGAAGGCACGCCAGCCCGCACCGATAGCGGACCGTTTGGCGCGGGCGCGGGCGGTGATGCAGCATCCGCGCGTGGTGATTACGGATCTGGAGGCACGGTTGGGCACACGGTATACCGCCCAAACGATTGCGCGGTTGCAGGCGATGTATCCCGGTGTGCGGTTTGTGTGGTTGATGGGGGCGGATAATCTGGTGCAGTTTCACAAGTGGGACCATTGGCGCGATATCTTGCGCAGGGTGCCGATGGGGGTGCTGGCGCGGCCGGGGTCTGGGGTGGCGGCACGGTTGTCAGTTGCGGCGCGGTCGTTCCGGGTTGACCGCGTGGCGCGGGGTGAGGGGCTTGGCGTGCGCCGCGCACCGGCATGGTGTTTTGTGAACGTGCCGATGGTTGATGTATCGTCATCGGCCATTCGGGCGCGTGGGGAATGGAAGGCCTGATTGTAGGCTTTGGGTGTCAGGGTTTTTTGTGGGCGGCAGGTTGCGGTAATGGCATTGGGTAGGGATCACCTTTCACGGCGTTGGATTTTGCGGGCGATGTTGGCAGGCGTCGCGGCCCCGGTTTGGGCAGAAGCACCGCTGACGTCGATCAGACCCATGCGGCGTGGCGCTGTGGCAAGGGCTGATGTGCCTGGCGCAGCCGGGTTGATTGATGCAGCAAAGCTGGGCGGGACGCTTGGTTTTGTGGTGGCGGATGCGGCATCGGGGCGGGTGTTGGAAGCTTTGAACCCAACAGTTGGCCAGCCACCTGCCAGTGTCGCCAAAGCGGTGACATCGCTGTTTGCAGTGGAAAAACTGGGGGCAGCGCATCGGTTTTCAACGCAGATATTGGCAACGGGTCCGGTGCAAGATGGCCAAGTTAAGGGGGATTTGGTGCTGGTCGGGTCGGGGGATCCGACGCTATCGACCGATCACCTGGGCGATATGGCAGCGCGGCTGGCGACATTGGGTGTGCGATCGGTTGCAGGGCGGTTTCTGGTTTTTGACGGGGCATTGCCTGCAATTTCAGAAATTTCCACCGATCAGCCCGACTATGTTGGTTACAATCCCGCAATCAGCGGTTTGAACCTGAATTTCAACCGGGTGAATTTTGAATGGAAGCGGGGCGCGGACGGTTACGGCGTAAGTATGGATGCCCGGGGCGAGCGGTTTATGCCGTTGGTCAGCATGGCGCGCATGCGCATCGTGCAGCGCGACGTGCCGTTGTTTACCTTTGAGGCGGCAGACGGCGTTGAACGCTGGACCGTGGCGTCAGCGGCGCTTGGCAAGGGCGGCAGTCGCTGGATGCCGGTGCGGCACCCGGCGATCTATGCGGCCGAAGTGTTTCGGACACTGTCAGCGGCGCAAGGCATTGTTTTGCCGGTGGCCGCAGGTGTTGGCGTGATGCCGCTAGGGACGGTTTTGGTGGAAAACCGCAGTGATCCCTTGGACGTGATGTTGCGCGATATGCTGAAATTTTCGACCAATCTGACGGCAGAGGTTTTAGGTCTTGTGTCATCTGGGGCGGCTGGCCTGACCGCATCGGCACAAGCAATGTCAGACTGGGCGCAGGCGGCTTACGGGATTGATGCGCGCTTTGTCGATCATTCCGGGCTGAATGGCGCATCGCGTATTTCGGCGGCGGCTATGGTGGCCGCATTGGCGCGCGCACGGGGCAATCCGAATGGTGCGGTTCTGCGCAGCATATTGCGCGATGTTGGGATGCGCGATGCATCGGGCAAAGACATGAAAGACCACCCTGTGCGGGTGCTGGCGAAAAGCGGGACGTTGAATTTCGTGTCGGGCTTGGCGGGGTATATCGTGCCACCAAAAGGGCCAGAGCTGGCGTTCGCCATCTTTGCCGCCGATACCGCACGGCGTGATAGATTGACCGAGGCTGAGCGGGAAAAGCCCGAGGGCGGCGAGGGGTGGACCAAGCGCGCGCGGCGATTGCAGGGGCAGTTGATCAGCCGCTGGGTGGGACTTTATTCTTAAGACGGCTGGTTTGCGCGCCGCTGCCCCGGACTTGATCCGGGGCGGCGGCGAAATCCGTGCTTACGGCTTCATATGCCGCACCCGCGCGCCCCATTCGATGGCGGCGGCGTGCAGGCGGTCGATGGACAATTCTTCGCGGATTTCTTCCAGCATGCGCAGTTCGATATCGCGCAAGCGGCCATCTGCGGCGGCGGCGTCACAGGCCAGCGCATAGGCGGTTTCGTTCAGGCGTTCGGGCAGCGCGTCACGGATCAGGCCAAACAGCGCATCAAGACCATCTTCCACCTCGAACAGGTCAAACACGGTTTGGGCGATTTGGCGGATACGGTCGGTATCGTAATCGGCAAACACCGGCATGTGATTGACCATGCGTTGAATGGCAACCATTTCGGACGTGCGCAGCTGTTCGTCCGCGGCGGAGGCGGCGATCATCACGGCGATCAGGGCATCCTGGGCGGACAGCGAGGCGGGGGTATCTTGCACGGGGCGGTCCTTTTCGACGTGTTGGCCGGGGGGCCATTTGGTGCGCAGATTATTGACGCGGGGCAGGCACGGCAATAGGAGACAGAATGTTCGCGGCAGATAGCCGCCTTAGCCTTCCAAGGATATGCCGATGTCTGCCCTGCGCGAAGCTGCGATGAAATCAAAAGCCTGGCCGTTTGAAGAAGCGCGCCGGATATTGGCGCGCTATGATGGCAAGATGCCTGCGAAGGGCTATGTTTTGTTCGAGACTGGCTATGGCCCATCCGGCCTGCCGCATATCGGCACGTTTGGCGAAGTGGCGCGCACCACGATGATTAGGCGGGCTTTTGAAGCGATATCGGATATTCCGACGCGGTTGATCGTGTTTTCCGATGATGTCGACGGCATGCGCAAGGTGCCGGACAACGTGCCGAACCCGGATATGCTGCGTGAACATCTGCAGCGGCCGTTGACGGTGGTGCCGGACCCGTTTGGCGAGTTTGAGAGCTTTGGACACCACAACAACGCCATGCTGCGGCGGTTTCTGGATACGTTTGGCTTTGAGTATGAGTTTATCTCGGCGACCGAGTTTTATAAATCCGGGCAGTTTGATGCGACATTGCGGTTATGTGCCGAACGCTATGATGCGGTAATGAAGATTATGCTCGCGTCATTGCGCGAAGAACGGCAGCAGACCTATTCGTGTTTTTTGCCGATTTCACCGATTTCTGGCCGGGTTTTGTATGTGCCAATGAAGGAC
The DNA here is from genome assembly GCA_031413495.1 of Pseudorhodobacter sp. Taxonomy (GTDB): domain Bacteria; phylum Pseudomonadota; class Alphaproteobacteria; order Rhodobacterales; family Rhodobacteraceae; genus JACMNW01. Next base: position 3,435 of record JANOFE010000079.1, read on the forward strand.
GTGAATGCTGCCGAGGGGACGATCACGTTCGAGGGCGAAGACGGCAAAGATTGTACGCTGCCGGTGACGGGCGGCAACGTAAAGCTGCAATGGAAGCCCGATTTTGGCGCGCGCTGGGCGGCGTTGGATGTGGACTTTGAGATGTACGGCAAGGATCATTCCACCAACACGCCGATTTATGACGGGATTTGCGAAGTGCTGGGCGGTAGGGCGCCGGAACACATGACTTATGAGCTGTTTTTAGACGAGGGCGGGCAGAAGATTAGCAAATCCAAGGGCAATGGCCTGACGATTGACGAATGGCTGACCTATGCGTCAGCAGAAAGCCTGTCATATTTCATGTATCTGAAGCCAAAAACCGCCAAGCGGATGCATTTCGATGTGATCCCGAAAGCGGTGGATGAGTATCACCAGCAGCTTCGCGCGTTTGTGACGCAAGACATTGACGCACAGGTGAACAACCCAGTTTGGCATATTCATCCTGGCGCGCCTCCAGTTTCAAACATGGTGGTGCCGTTTGCGATGTTGTTGAATTTGGCATCCGTGGCGGGGGCGAAGGACAAAAGCGGGCTTTGGGGGTTTATCCAGCGCTATGCACCTGACGCATCGCCTGAAACACACCCTGATCTGGACGCGGCGGCGGGGTTTGCCTTGCGGTACTTCGATGATTTTGTAGCACCGACGCGGGTGTTCCGTTTGCCAACAGATAAAGAACGCGCGGGAATCGTGGATCTGCGCGGGCGATTGGCGGTTTGGGATGGCGGGTTGGACGGTGAGGCGTTGCAAACCATGGTATTTGCCATTGGCACCGAACATGGGTTTGAGCCGCTGCGCGATTGGTTCACAGCCCTTTACGAAGTGCTGCTGGGTGCGTCGCAGGGGCCGCGATTTGGCGGATTTATTGGGCTTTACGGGGTCGACGAGACGATTGCCCTGATCGACCGCGCGCTAAAGGGTGACTTGGCCGCGTAACGCTTGACCGAAACCCCGCTTGCGCTACCCTTCGTTCTGGGGATGTTTGTGGAGGGTCGGACATGCGGCTTAAACTTTACGGACTGGTCATGGCGGCGGCTTTTGCTTTGCCCGCACTGGCGCAAGAGGCGCGAAATCCGGGGATAGAAGCCACTATTCAAGGCCAGATCACAGCGTTTCTGGCCGAAGACGTTGCAACTGCGTTTGGGTTTGCGGCACCAAACATCAAAGGCTTTTTCGGCACCGCCGAGAATTTTGGCGCGATGGTCAGGCAGGGCTATCCTATGGTTTGGAACCCCAGTGCAGTGCGGATGCTGGAATTGCGTAATGAAAGCGGCAATTTAATGCAGCGTGTGATGGTCACCGATCAAAGCGGCCGGACGCATCTGTTGGACTATCAGATGCTGGAAACACCCGAAGGCTGGCAAATAAACGGTGTTCAGTTACTGCCAGAGGCGGGTATCGGCGCGTGAGCGTTGCGCGTGACCGCAGCAGGCGCGCGCGGTGGCCATAAGCACGGTTAACCGCGTCTTGTTACCAGTCTGGTTTGCAGCGGCTTGATTGCCGCGCGGACCGGATGCGCAACAAGGCGAGGATCACCACATGAACAAAGCGATTACCGACGGGCTTGTCCTGATGCCGCCGGCTTTTTCGGCGGGGCTTAACCTTTGGTCGCGGGGGGATGGCACGCCGGGATCGGGCAGCTATCTGGGCCAGCCGAACGCGGCGTTTGTGCCAGCGGATCAGGATTTTGGCGGCTGTCTGGAACTGCAAAAGAACGATACGGTGCAAAAGCTGCGGTCGTTTGCGCAGACCCCGATGCAGCCAGGGCTGTATCTGCGGGTAACGGCCCGCGTGAAGGCAATATCCGGTAACCTACCGTCCGTTCGTATTGCGGCCTGGGCGGGAAATATTGGCCAGACAAATGTTGTCGCGGCCCCGCAAACCGGCCCTTCGGTGGCACTGACCGCGTATGGCGAGGTTGTGACCATTTCGGCCATCATCGGCGCGGGCAACCGCACGGGTGTTGATCTGGTTTGGGGCATAGTGCCGGTTTATGCGCATATCGGGCTTGATCTGACGGGTTCAAACGGCGGCGTCGTTCGGATTGATGATATTGCGGTGGAAGATATCACCGAAGCGTTTCACCGCAATCTGTTGGACGTTGTCGATGTGCGCGATTACGGCGCCGTGGGCAATGGCGTGGCCGATGATACAGCGGCGTTTGCGGCGGCGGATCTGGCAGCGGCTGGGCGGTCGGTTCTGGTGTCGGCGGGCACTTATTTTCTGGCGGGCACCATCACTTTTGAAAATGCCGTGCGCTTTCATGGCACGGTCAGTATGGCCCCGGCATCGCGGCTGATTTGCAGGCGGAACTACGATCTTGATACCTATGCGGCGGCGTTTGGGTCTGTGCTGGAAGGGTTCCGGCGCGCGTTGCAATCGTTGTTCTATTTCAACGATCATGTTTCCCTTGATTTAAGCGGGCGCAAGATTTCTCTGACAGCGCCGATTGATGTGGCGGCAATTGCAGGCTTGACCAGTTTTGGCGAACGCCGTGTCTTAACCCATGGCCAGTTGGAAGCGGTGCCGGGGGCCGCGTGGGATACCACAACTGTCACGTCGGTGGGCACCTATACCGTAAGCCAGCCGACGCGGCTTACGTCGGTTGCCAATGTGTCGAACATTCCGGTCGGCGCACGGGTCAGCGGCACTGGTGTTGGCCGCGAGGTTTATGTGCTGTCGAAAGACGTAGGCGCGGGCACAGTGGAGTTGAGCTTGCCGTTGTGGGCGGCAGCGGGTACGCGGACATTCACCTTTGATCGCTACCGCTATCTGCTGGATTTCAGTGGTTTTTCGTCGCTGTCCAAGTTCGAGATCACCGATATGGAACTGGATTGCGCCGGTGTTTCGAGCGGAATTATGTTGGCAACACAAGGGCTTATCTTTCGTGTGGCCGATAGTGTGATCAATAAACCAAAAGATCGCGGTATCACGTCCATCGGCGAAGGCTGCCAGGGCCTGTTTGTCGATCAATGCCAGTTTCTATCAAACGAGCAAGCAATGCCCGCGCAAAACCGGACAACGATTGCGATGAATGTAAACGCCAATGATGCCAAGATCAGGAACAACCGAATTGTCCGGTTCGCCCATTTTGCGGTGATTGCGGGCACCGGCAATATTGTTCTTGGCAATCACTTTTTCCAGGGTGACAGCGAAACTTTGGGCGTCCGCAAGGCGGGCATCATCTTTTCTGCGACCAACGCCAGAACCTTGATGACCGGCAACTACATCGACAATGCCTTTATCGAATGGTCGAATGAACATGACGCAGAGCCCGGTTTCCTAAGCGAGTTTTCCTTTGGTGGGTTGACCGTGACCGGCAACATATTTGTGTCCAGCAATGTGGCACCGTGGTTTCGGTGGTTTGTGATCACACCGCGTGGGCCGGGCCATTTCATCAATGGGCTGAGCATCACCAACAACGCGTTTCGCACATTGAATGGCAATATCGACCGGGTGGAAATGGTGGATACAACACATGCCACGCTGGACTATACCCGCTTTCGCAATCTGGTGTTTGAGGCAAATATCTTCAACGGCATCAGCCAGATCACCAACAGCCCGGTGATGGTGGAGCATACACAGAACACCGCAGCCGATACCTGGGTGGTGGATGCGGCCGCGTTTTTGCCCTTTGCGTCGCGGGCGCGCAATGTGCAGGCAATGGTGGCGGAAGGTGCAATCACGAATGCCAGCAATGTTGCACAATATGTCATGCCCTATGTTCAGGTGGAACAGGGCGTTCAAAATGCGCAGGTTCATTTGCGCTGGCCAACACCCGTGAAGGGCCTGATGCATGTGACACTGCGCTGCGACAATCCGGTTTGAACGGGTAATTTTCCGAACATTTGAAATGGCGGTCTGTGTGGCCGCCATTTTCTTTTTCGACCCACGAATCGCACTGCATTGCTGGGGAAAGCGCGGTCTTGCCTGTGCCATATTACTTTTCGGCTTTGATCGGAATGGCTTCGGCAAAAGCTTTAGTTTGTTGCGATGCAAAAGCCCGGCCCTTTTCCTTTTCAGCGGTTGCAGTGATACCATATTGAAAAGGCGCTACATTTCATCCTGCGCTGTCAAAATATTTACAAAAAGTGATAAAAGTTCGTCAATATATTTACAAGAAAATCTATATATTAAAAAGAGTTACCAAATTATTTACTTTTGCGTTACAGTCGCCCCAAAGATTGCGACGCTGCTTTGCGGCGGGTAAGAAGGGGCAAGCCGCGTTAGGCTTGCTTGAGGGGGAAATTGCTATGTCTGATCTGGTACGCGCGCAGGAGGTTTATACAGCCTCTGCCGATTTCGTTGCCTCGGCGCATGTGGATGCAGCGGGCTACGCACGCATGTATGCAGCATCGGTAACCGATCCAGATGCATTTTGGGCTGAACAGGGCCACCGGATTGACTGGATCAAGGATTACACGCTTGTCCAGAACAGCAGTTTTGATCTGGGCCGCGTGTCGATCAAATGGTTCGAAGATGGCACGCTGAACGTGTCAGCCAATTGCATTGATCGCCACATGGTAACGCGCGGCGCACAAACGGCGATTATCTGGGAACCGGACGATCCGAAAACGCCGTCGCGGCACATCACATATGCCCAGCTTCTGGAAAATACCTGCCGGATGGCGAATGTGCTGAAAGCGCAAGGTGTTTCGCGCGGTGACCGGGTGGTGATTTATATGCCGATGATCCCGGAGGCGGCCTATGCCATGCTGGCCTGCGCGCGGATTGGGGCAATTCATTCCATTGTTTTTGCAGGGTTTTCGGCAGATGCGCTGGCAAACCGGATCAATGATTCCGCGGCCAAGGTGTTGATAACGGCTGATTTTGCGCCGCGTGGCGGCAAGAAAACCGCGCTGAAAGATGCGGCGGATGCGGCCTTGTTGCATTGCGATGACCGGGTGAAAAGCTTGGTGGTAAAGCACACCGGCGATCAGACATCCTGGGTCGATGGCCGCGATATTGATCTGCTGGCGGAAATGGCCGCCGCTGCCCCCTATTGCGCCTATACTGAAATGGGGGCGGAAGATCCGCTGTTCATACTGTATACGTCAGGGTCGACAGGCAAACCAAAGGGCGTCGTGCATACCTCTGGCGGCTATCTGGTTTATGCCGCAATGACGCATCAGATCAGCTTTGATTACCATGATGGCGATGTGTTCTGGTGCACCGCCGATGTGGGTTGGGTGACGGGGCATAGCTATATCATCTACGGTCCCTTGGCGAACGGGGCCACGACGGTGATGTTTGAAGGGGTGCCCACCTATCCAGACGCCGGGCGGTTTTGGGAAGTGTGCGCCAAGCACAAGGTGACGCAGTTCTACACCGCGCCCACCGCCATTCGCGCGCTGATGGCCCAAGGGTCCGACTGGGTGGAAAAGCACGATCTGTCGTCGCTAAAATTGCTGGGATCAGTTGGCGAGCCGATCAATCCAGAAGCATGGAATTGGTATAATGTGCATGTCGGCAAAGGCACGCGGCCGATTGTTGATACGTTCTGGCAAACCGAAACCGGTGGTCATCTGATCACGCCTTTGCCGGGGGCGGTGCCACAAAAGCCGGGATCAGCGACGTTGCCATTCTTTGGTGTAAAGCCAGTGGTTCTGGACCCGGCTACGGCGGCGGTGCAGACAACAGTCGAAGCCGACGGTGTGTTGTGTATTGCCGACAGTTGGCCCGGCCAGATGCGCACCCTTTGGGGCGATCATGCCCGCTTTGAAGAGGCCTATTTCAGCCAGTATCCGGGCTTTTACTTTACCGGTGACGGCTGTCGGCGCGATGCAGAAGGCTATTACTGGATCACCGGCCGGGTGGATGATGTGATCAACGTCTCCGGCCACCGGATGGGCACGGCCGAGGTGGAATCTGCATTGGTCGCCCACCCCGATGTGGCCGAAGCGGCGGTGGTGGGCTATCCGCATGACATCAAGGGGCAGGGTATCTATGCCTATGTGACCCTGATGAAGGGGGTCGTGGCGACTGACCCCTTGCGCAAATCGCTGGAGGCTTGGGTGCGCACCGAAATTGGCCCGATTGCCAAGCCTGATCTTATTCAATGGGCGCCGGGCCTGCCGAAAACACGCTCTGGCAAGATCATGCGCCGCATACTGCGCAAGATCGCCGAGAATGATTTCGCCGCATTGGGGGATATTTCCACATTGGCAGATCCGTCGGTGGTGGAAGAACTGATAGCCAACCGGATGAACCGGGGCTGACAACGGGATTGGCCGCGCCCGGCTTACCATAGGGCGCGGAGAGGGAGACGACGATCATCGGTTATGTGGCCAAACCCTGCCTTGGTGGGGATCAGCGAAGCATTGCCAATGGTAACCATAGAAAACCGGCACAAGGCCGGATCAACAGGGAGGACGCCAGTCATGGCAAACGTAACGGCAGATATCGGGGCAAGATCGCGCCCGATGACCCGCGAAGAGAAGAAGGTTATCCTTGCTTCGTCTGCGGGCACCATTTTCGAATGGTATGATTTTTATCTCTTCGGCTCACTTGCCGCAGTCATCGGCGCGCAGTTCTTTGCGCCCTTCCCGGAAGCCACACGCAACGTGTTTGCGCTGCTGGCCTTTGCGGCAGGTTTCATCGTGCGCCCGTTTGGCGCGCTGGTGTTCGGGTCCATCGGGGATTTGGTCGGGCGGAAATACACCTTCCTGATGACGATCCTGATCATGGGTCTTTCGACCTTCTTTGTGGGACTTTTGCCCAGCTACCAAAGCTGGGGCATGGCGGCACCGATCATCCTGATCGCGCTGCGCATGTTGCAGGGCTTGGCGCTTGGTGGCGAATATGGCGGGGCGGCAATCTATGTGGCCGAACATGCGCCCGCCAACCAGCGCGGATACTTTACCGCGTTTATCCAGACCACTGCGACACTGGGCCTTTTGCTGTCGCTGATCGTGATCGTGTCGGTCCAGGGCTATGTCAACGGCAACTACCCTGACCAACCGATGCTGGATGCGGCGGGCGTTGCGTTGATGAACGCCGATGGCACACCGCAGCTGATGAAGGCGTTTAACGCTTGGGGCTGGCGCGTGCCATTCCTGATGTCAATCTTCCTGCTTGGCATTTCGCTTTACATTCGGTTGCAGATGAATGAATCGCCTGCTTTCAAGAAGATGAAAGACGAAGGTGCGCAGTCCAAAGCACCGTTGCGCGAAGCGTTCGGCACTTGGAAGAACGGCAAGATCGCGATTATCGCGCTGCTGGGCCTGACGGCTGGTCAAGCGGTGGTTTGGTATTCAGGTCAGTTCTATGCGCTGTTCTTTATGCAAAACGTCATCAAGGTAGACAGCTTTACCGCCAACGTATTGGTGGCTTGGTCATTGATCCTTGGCACCGGTGGCTTCCTGTTCTTCGGGTCGCTGTCCGACAAGATTGGCCGCAAGCCGATTATTCTGGCGGGTTGCTTGATTGCGGCCATCACATACTTTCCGGTGTTCAAGTTCCTGACCCAAACTGCCAACCCAGTACTGTATTCTGCCCAGCAGACCCCGGTCGTGGTGTCAGCCGATCCTGCCGATTGCTCGTTCCAGTTCAACCCGACAGGCACGGTCAAATTCACCAACTCTTGCGACATTGTAAAAGCACAACTGTCGCGAACATCGGTTAATTCAACCACGGTTGATGCCGCCGCCGGTGCAATGACAACCGTAAAAGTCGGCGAGACGGAAGTCACAGCCTACGACGCCGGTGCCAACACCGCAGCGATCAACGCAGCCAAGGCAGGTCTGGAAGAGGCAAAGACAGCAATAGATGCGGCAGTTCTGACGCCGCTGACCGACGCTGAAAAGGCACTGGCAGCTGCCAAGGCCGTTGCAGCAACGGCTGATGGTGCGCTGAAGAAAGTTGCAGCTGGCACTGATGAGGCCGCCAAGACCGCGGCCCAGGCAGCCCTTGATGCGGCCACCGCGGCAGTAGCCCCGGCTCAGGCGGCATTGGACGCAGCCCGTGCAACCGTTCCGGCGGCGGCACTGGCAGGGTATGATGCGGCGGCGGCCACACTGGCAGCCGAAAATGGCGTCAAGGGTGCGTTTGAAAAGGCGCTGAACGACGCGCTGAAAGCAGCGGGTTATCCGCTGGTTGCAGCCGACAATACCTCTATCGCTAAGGCTGAAAACTTCCTCGACATCTTCACCGCGCAAAAGCTGACGTTGATTGCGGTGCTGACCTACCTGATCATCCTTGTGACGATGGTCTACGGCCCGATTGCGGCCATGCTGGTGGAACTGTTCCCAACCCGCATCCGCTATTCTGGCCTGTCACTGCCCTATCATATCGGCAACGGCTGGTTCGGTGGCTTGCTGCCGGCGACGGCATTCGCCATCTCGGCCCAGTCCGGCAACATCTATGCGGGCCTGTGGTATGCGATTGTGGTGGCGGTGATGACGGTGGTGATCGGTGCGATCTTCGTACCAAACGGCACCCACAAGAAAGACATCTTCGCCGATGATCAGAAGTAATCTTTGCTTGATTGAATAGTGGGGTCAGGCCGGGGTCATACCCGGCCTGATTTTTTTGCCACAAGGCTTAGCTGCGAAACCGTTTGTACGCTGCAAAACCGCCAAGTGCTGCCGCCAGAATGATCAGGTTTGCGACAAGACCTACCGCGACCAGCCGCCAAAAAGGTTCCGTGCTTTGGGATTGCAGGGTGGACGGGATCATAACCGCGACGAAAATCACCCCGAAGATCAGCGGCAAAATCCAACCGGTTGCCGCCACATTCCGTTTCGCGGTGATGATCAAAGCAATCATCAGTCCGATGCGAAACAAATCGGTCAGTTGTGATGTTAGGATGTCAATCAATGGCATTAAAGCTCCCCCATTTTCATCGTGGTATAAATATCCATCTTTTAGGTCTACGCCATCACGCGAAGGGGTCGGTCGGATACCCAACGCCCGTCAAATATAACCCTTGCGGCGGGCACACCGGGCCGCAGGCGGCACGATCTTTTGCGGCCAATGCTGTTTTCACATCGACGGCTTGCCAAGACCCGGCACCCACGCGTTCCAACGTGCCAACGATGGACCGCACCTGATTGTGCAGAAAACTGCGGGCGCGCAGGGTGAACCGAAATTCGGTGCCACCGGGATAATTGTGCTGGTCAACCGTGATGGCATCCAGCGTTTTCATCGGTGAATTTGCCTGACAAAGCGTTGACCGAAAGGTCGTAAAATCATGATGCCCGATCAGATGCGCCGCCCCTTCGCGCAATGCCTGCAGCGACAACGGATGCAACACTTGCCAGACCAAACCCCGGTCATGGGTGACGGGCGCGCGCCGCTGCACAAGGCGAAACAGATAGCGCCTTTCAATCGCGGAAAACCTTGCATGGAAATCATCCGGCACTTTGGCCAATGCCACGATTGATACCGGGGCTGGGCGCAAATGCGCGTTGATTGCCCCCATCAGACGATGCGTGTCCCAGTCCTTGGTCAGATCGCAATGCGCCACCTGCGCCAGCCCATGCACGCCCGCATCTGTGCGGCCTGCGGCGGCGATGGTTTGGGGGGGATCAAGCTGTGCCAAGGCCGCTTCGACCACACCTTGCACGGTCGGCTGGTCGTCAGACTGGCGTTGCCATCCGTTGAACGGGCCGCCATCATACTCGATTTTCAGGGCATATCTTGGCATCCGTTGGGGTTACCGAAGGACGCAGCATGTGTCCAGTGTGGCGAGGTCTGCTTTCCCCCTACACATGGCAGGCGTGGGTGCTTATGTTAAGGCGCAGCATAAGGGGCGCACCTATTGGGTTTATTTTCCGTGACCGATGGTTTGACGCGCGGCGTTGAGGGGGCGGTTTCTTCTGTATCGCAATCGCTGTTTGAGCCGGTGATCCGGCTGGGTGTCACCGGCCTTAGCCGGGCGGGCAAGACAGTGTTTATCACCGGGCTTGTCGCCAATCTGATGAACCGGGGCCGCATGCCGCAACTGCGCAGCGCTGGCCGGATCGAGGCCGCATTTTTGCAACCGCAACCCGATGATACCCTGCCGCGCTTTGATTATGAGGGGCATTTGGCGGCCTTGACCGGCGATGATCCGCATTGGCCCGCCTCAACCCGCGCGCTGTCCGAACTGCGGCTGTCGTTTCGGGTGCGGCCATCCGGGTTTTTCGCCAGCTTCGGTGGGCCGCGCACCCTGCATCTGGATATCGTCGATTATCCCGGCGAATGGCTGCTGGATTTGGCGCTGCTGGACAAGACCTATGCCGATTGGTCCGACGCCACGCTGACCCGCATCGCAAAACGTGCCCAAGCGCAGGATTTTATGGCGATTGCCCGCGCCGAAGATGGCGCTTTGCGGCTGGATGAGGCGCGGGCACAAGGTTTGGCCGCCAGCTATACCGCCTATCTGACCGCCGCACGCGATGCAGGTTTTTCCGACTGCACGCCGGGGCGGTTCTTGCTGCCCGGCGATCTGGCCGGATCACCGGTGCTGACGTTTGCGCCATTGCCGAAACCCACCTCCACCGCGCGGGGCAGCCTGTGGCGCGAAATGGACCGCCGCTATGAAGCGTACAAATCCCGCGTCGTGACCCCATTTTTCCGCGATCATTTCGCCAAGATCGACCGCCAGATCGTGCTGGTTGATGCGCTGTCGGCCATTCACGCGGGCCCCCCTGCGGTTGAGGATTTGCGCCGCACCATGGCGGATGTGCTGTCGGCCTTTCGCCCCGGTCGCAACAGCTTTCTCACCAATTGGTTTGGCGGGCGGCGGGTGGAGCGGATTTTGTTTGCCGCCACCAAGGCCGATCATCTGCACCACAGCCAACACGCCGCCCTGACCGGGATTATGGAGGCGCTTTTGCGCGACGCCCGCGACCGCGCGGATTTTGCGGGCGCACGCACAGCGGCGATGTCGATTGCGTCTTTGCGTGCGACGGTCGAAGAAACCGTGCTGCGTGAAGGCGTTTCGCTTGATTGCGTGCGCGGTCGGCTTTTGTCCACGGGAAAGCAGGCCGTCATGTATCCCGGTGCGTTGCCAACCGATCCCGCCCGCATTTTGGCCCCCGCCCGGGCCGGGGCAGCGGCGTGGCTTGATGCCGACTATGCGATGATGGGCTTTGCGCCTGCACGAAGCAGTTTGAAACCCGGTGACGGGCCGCCGCATATCCGGTTGGACCGCGCGGCAGAGTTTTTGTTTGGGGATCGTTTGTAAATGGGAAGACCGCCGAAACCCTTTGTGATGGAAAGCGATGATCTGGCCGATCCATCGCTTGCCCCGGCGGTGCCGGATGTGCTGCCCGAAGGCCGCGCCGTGCTTGCAGCTGCACGCTTGGCCAGCAGCCGAGGGAAATCTGGCTTGGGCCGCTTTGCCATCTGGGCGTTTGGTGCGTTGTTCAGCTTTGTGATCTCGGTCGCCGCTTGGGATTTCGTGACATCCCTGCTGGCGCGCAACAGCCTGCTTGGCACGGTCGCCTTTGTGCTGGTGGGTGTGGCGGTTCTGGTGGCGCTGATCCTGGCGTTTAGGGAATGGGCGGCATTCGCGCGCATGGCGCGGCTGGATCATTTGCGCATCAAGGCTGATGCGGCGCGGATGGCGCATGATCTGCCCGCCGCCCGGCAGGTGGTGGATGCTCTGGTTGGCCTTTATGGCGCGCGCGCGCCGATCTGGCATGGGGTCGCGCAAAGCTGGCAGAACAGCGCCGCGATATTCTGGACGCGGATGGCCTGCTTGCCCTGACCGAAACTGAGTTGCTGGCCCCGCTGGACCAAACCGCGCGGCGCGAGATTGAAGTGGCGGCCCGGCAAGTGGCACTGGTGACGGCTTTGGTTCCTTTGGCGCTCGCCGATGTGGCGACGGCACTGTTTGCCAATCTGCGGATGATCCGGCGCATTGCCACCATCTATGGCGGGCGGTCTGGTACGCTGGGGTCGTGGGGTCTTTTGCGCCGGGTGTTCAGCCATCTGCTGGCAACCGGGGCGCTGGCCCTTGGCGATGATCTGATCAGTTCGGTTGCGGGCGGTGGCATCTTGTCAAAACTGTCGCGCCGCTTTGGCGAAGGGGTGATCAACGGCGCATTGACCGCAAGGGTCGGCATTGCGGCGATGGAAATGTGCCGGCCGATGCCCTTTGTCGCCCTGCCGAAGCCCAAGGTCAGCAATCTGGTCAGTCGTGCGCTGGCAGGGGTGTTTGGCACAGATAAAGCCAAAGATCAGGCAGGGCCTGAGTAGCAGATCAGGAAAACCTGTCCGCCAGACGCTGCAGCAGCGTGCGGCTGTCAGGCTCAACTGCTGTATCTGTTTTTGGTTTGGCGGGTTTCGGTGTGGCGGCATCAATCTTGCCCGGTCTGGTGCCAGTGGACTCGCGTTGCGGCGATATTCGCAGAGCGACGGCATTCAGAAACTTGGCGCTTTCACCGGCGGCCAAAAGTGCCGCCCCGTCCGATATACCGCGCAACAAATTCTCCAGCCAATCCGCATCAAGCTTTGCGAAATCATGCAACACATAGCCTGCCACCGCATCCTTATGCCCCGGATGCCCGATACCAAGCCGCACCCGGCCATAAGCCTCGCCGATATGGCCGTGGATCGACCGCAGGCCGTTGTGGCCCGCGTGACCGCCGCCCAGTTTGGTGCGGATTTTGCCGGGGGCAAGGTCCAGCTCGTCATGAAAAACAACTACATCAGCGGGCAGGATTCTGTGAAACGCCATCGCGGCCTGCACCGCCTGACCAGACAGGTTCATGAATGTGTCAGGTTTTAACAACAGCACCCGAGCATCGCCAAGGCGGCCATCGGCAACAAACCCTTTGAACGCTTTCTTCCACGGCCCAAAACCGTGGTCGGTGGCGATCCGGTCCACCGCCATGAACCCGATGTTATGCCGATTGCCCGCATAGGCCGCACCCGGATTGCCAAGACCAACGAAAAGTTTCACGAAAGGCTCCGGTCTGGGAATGCTGATTGCAATCTAGGGGGCCGCGCGATGCGGCACAAGCAACACCATCGCAATGAAAAACGCGCAAAGGCCGGGCCCTTGCGCGTTCCTATATCCGGCAAGCCAGATTATTCTGCGTCTGTACCTTCGTTATCGGTGGACCGCAGGCCTGACGGCGCTGAGATGTTTGCGATCACAAAGTTACGCTCAACGGTCGGCTTGACGCCTTCTGGCAACACAACATCGTTGATGTGGATCACGTCGCCCACATTCAACCCGGTCAGATCAACGGTGATATGATCCGGAATGTCGCCTGCCAGCACGTTCAGGTCCACCTCGGGGCGCACCACGGTCAGCGTGCCGCCACGCTTTAGGCCAGGGGATGCTTCATGGTTGATGAAGGTCACGTGGATGAACAGATCCACGCGGCTTGTGCGGCGCAGGCGCATGAAATCAACATGCGTAGGCGAGTCTTTGACCACATCGCGCTGAACGCCACGGCAGATGACGCGGACGTCTTCCTGGCCCGTTACCTTCAGATTAAACAGCGTCGATAGGAACCGACCCTGCTTCAGGCGCTTGAAAAGCGCATTGTAGTTGATGTTGATCGCGACGGGATCTTTACCGCCACCATAAACGATTCCGGGTACGTTGCCCTCACGACGAGCTAGACGAGCGGCCCCCTTGCCTGTCCCCATCCGTACCTCGGCGTGAAAATCAGGGATTTCACCAGCCATTGAGGTTCTCCATATATAAATCCGCCGCCCTCCAAGGGTGTGCGACGCGACTGGGGGGCATTAGCGGGGAATCACTGG
>JANOFE010000080.1:0-1945 GCA_031413495.1 Pseudorhodobacter sp.
GGCTTTGGGCACGGTGCAAGATGCCCGACTTCGCGAGCTCGCACGCTTGCACATCGATGGGTTGTCAGTGGCTTTGGGCCCTTTTGTGCTGCGAAAGGATGTATGGGAAGTGTTCGACACGCTCGACCGCGCAAGCCAAGCGATGGATGGTCAGCGATTGATCCTGACCGTTGTCAGTGATGACACCGGCCGCGTGCTGGCCGCTTCTGACCCGCTACGCGCACCGGTGGATAGTGCAATGGCCGATCTGGTCGCTGGTGCTGGGTCGATGGAAACGGTCAGTGCTTTGGGGTCGGACCCAATCGTGCGTGTGTTGGCACCGCTTGCCTATCAGGGCCGCATCATCGGGCAGGTTCTCACCGAACTGGACGTGACAGATCTGGTCGCCGAACGCCGGCGGGCTTTGTGGATTCTGCTGGCAGGCAATGCGGTGGCCATAGGCCTGTTGTCGATTGGCGGCTATGTTCTAATGCGGCGGATGTTGCGACCCATCACCTTGCTTGCCGCGCAGATGGCACGCGCGACGGGAACGCCAGAGGCGGTGCCCGGTGATTTGGTGCCGAAAGGTGACAGCGAACTGGCCCGGCTTGTGCAGACCTACAACGCAATGTCGAGTGCCGTTGAGGCCAAAGCCGAAGCCGAACGCAGACTGGCGGAACGCGAGCGTTTCGTGAGTCTCGGTCGGCTGTCTTCGTCGCTGGCGCATGAGATCAACAATCCCTTAGGGGGTCTTCTGAATGCTACAGATACAATTCTAACCTACGCTGACCGCCCCGAAGTGGTTCGGACGTCTGCTGGCCTTATTGACCGTGGTTTGCGGCACTTGCGCGACGTGGCGCGGGCCACACTGGATCAGAACCGACAGGACCGCTTGGGGGCACACCTAAGCCGCGAAGATTTCGATGATCTGCATGTTCTATTCGAACCGGAGGCGCATCGGCGTGGGCTACAGTTGGATTGGACGATCAACGCGGGCAAGCTGCCCGTCCTAGATTCAGCACCTGTCCGCCAGATCGCCTTGAACCTTTTGCTGAACGCAGCAGCGGTAGGTCAGTCGGGCGGAAAGGTGTCCTTTGTCGCCGCCGCGACTGAGACCAGCCTATGTCTAACTTTTGAAGACACGGGCCCCGGCTTGCCCGAGACGGCTTTGCGACGGCTATTGACCTCCGACCCGATGCCGCCGGGGGGCGGTGTGGGATTGCGCTTGGTCCGTGAACTCGTGGCAGGGATGAAAGGCCAGATTGAGCATCGTCGTGCGACGAATGCGACCGTTCTCACGGTGACGCTTCCGGCGGCCCCATCATGCTGAGGGGTCATCGTATCGTCTTAATCGAAGATGACGAGATCATGGGCGGCTCGCTGATGCAGCGGCTGACGCTGGAAGGGGCCGAGGTAATCTGGATCAAACGGGCTGGACCTGCGTTGGGGGCAATCCGAACGCCGCGTGCGCCGATTGATGCTGTGGTTTGCGATATCCGCCTGCCGGATGGCACGGGCGAAGATATTTTTGCAGAACTGTGCCGAACCACCACCCCGCCGCCGTTCCTGTTTATCACCGGGCAAGGCGGGATTGACCAAGCGGTGCGACTGCTGCGGGCCGGTGCCGCCGATTACATCACCAAGCCGTTCGAAATGTCGGCGTTTTTGCAAAGGTTGCAATCGCTGGTCCAGCAATCGGCACGGGTCGCGACTCTGCCCCTGCTAGGTCCGTCGCCAGCAGCGCTTCGAATTGAAGATCTCGCCGCGAAGGCCACTCAAACCTCAAAGCCGAACGTGATCAGCGGTGCTGCGGGCACCGGCAAGGCACTGGTAGCCCGGCGGATTCATGCGCTTTCTGACCGCAAATCAGCTCCCTTCGTGCACGTAAACCTCGCGCGCGAAGCGGGCCACACAGAGGCACTGTTTGGTGCGGAAGGTGCCTGTGCGCAATCCGGCGAGGGTGTGC
>JANOFE010000081.1:0-5190 GCA_031413495.1 Pseudorhodobacter sp.
CATATGAAAGACGTTTTCCATGTAGGCCCACCATTCACCGGGTTTGCGCGTGGTGAAGGGGTCCTGACAGGGATCGGTTTCGCGAAGCCACGCTTGCGTCTCGGGATCCGCAGCAATGGCGCGACCAGAAGCTTCGAAATCATCGCCTATGTACTCGAAAGTTCCGAACAACAGATTTTCCGGCTCTTTCATGTAGATGTCAAAATTGCGCCAGCCATTGCGACGCATCGCGCCCAGCACACCGGGCCAAACAGCCGCATGCAGCCGCTTGTAGTCTGCAACACGGTCAGCCTTTAACCCGATGACCATTCCGAACCGCTTAGTCAAACTGCAGCCCCCCGTTCACATCAATGACTTCGCCGGTAATGAACCCGGCCAAAGGCGAAGCAAGGAACATGACGGCATGTGCCACCTCGTCGGGCGCGCAAAACCGCCCCACCGGAATAAGCGAAAGCTGTGCCTGACGCTGCGCCTCGCTCAGCTGTTCGGAAATCATCGCCGACATCACATAGGCGGGTGCCACCGCATTGGATGTTACGCCCTCACTCGCGACGTCCCGGGCAATAGAATAGGTCAGACCGATCATCGCCGTCTTCGACACCGAATAGGCCGCGCCCGCGGCAAGCCCGCCGCATTTGGCGGCATAAGACGTTATGTTGATCACCCTGCCCCAGCGCACAGCGCGCATCCCCGGCAAGAAAGCCTGCGCCAGAAGAAACGCAGCATCGACGTTGACGCCGTGCACCCGGCGCCATTCCTGCAACGAGGTCGCCGCAATCCTTTCAAAGTTCAGGATGCCTGCGTTGTTGACCAGAATGTCGATGCGCCCAAACCGAGCCAGCACATCTGCGGCCATAGTGGCGACCGCTGCCGCATCCGACAGGTCAACAATCGCAGCATGTCCGCCAAGGGCCATTGCCATGGCCTGCGTCGGTTCCGCCATCATATCAACCAGAATAACCAAGGCGCCTTGATCCGCCAAAGCCTGTGAGATGGCCGCGCCGATCGCACCTGCCGCACCGGTGACCACGGCTGTTTTCCCGCGCAGCGTCATTTTCGGTTTCGCCTTTCGTTCGTTCTTTCTGCCTGACGAGACCTCGCCCACACCGCATGATCACCTTGGCTAAGGCAAAGCGATGCAAAATCAGGATGCTGGTCACTTGCCAAGGCAAACAACCGGGAATCGGCAGAATCGGCAGGCTCAAGCTTGCTTTCAATCCAATATATTGGTATTTATGTTATGTCAACGCAGAGATCCGTACCCGGAATCTGACAGCGTTTGGAATGGCAGCGAGGGTGCGGCGTTGCAAAGTAGATACTCCACAGCTATCTATAGCTGCAGGAAAAGGTGGACAACATGGCGCGACCCCAAAAAAAAGACCGCGAAGCTCACGGCGCAACAGACGCCGGTATATTGGGGCTGCCCGAACATCTGATCAATCTGATCGATCCAGCGCTGCCAAAGACATCGCAAGTTTACGGAATCATGCGTCGTGCCATCGTTAACCTGGACTTTGCTCCAGGCAGCAACGTCAATGAAAAACTGATTTGTGACCAGTTGGGCATCTCTCGCACACCGCTCCGCGAAGCGATCCTACAGTTGCAGTCAGAAAATCTCGTTTCGGTGATCCCGAACTCGGGAACCTATGTGTCCAAGATCGACCTTCAGTCGGTATTCGACGGGCAGCTTGTCCGTGATGCGCTCGAGTTGAAAGTGGTGCGCCTTGCGGCAAGCCGCATGACTCCGAAGTTCGAGCGGTTGCTGGATTTCAACATGCACCAGCAAAGGCGGATGGCAGCCGATCTGGACTACGATGGCTTCTACGAGTTAGACGAGGCTTTCCACACAATGATCTGCGAGTTCGGTGCGTCCGCCCATATCTGGAAGATCATCAACGGAGCAAAAGCACAGCTTGACCGGGTCCGCCGTCTGTCTATCCCCCTGCCAAGCCATCTTGATGAGGTTCTAAGTGAACACCTGGCTGTTGTGGACGGCCTGAAACTGCGCGATCCAGAGGTCGCAGGCGCTGCCATGAAAATTCATCTTGATCGGGTTTTCACCATTATCCGTCGTCTGATCACAGAGCGGCGCGACTACTTTTCTGCCGACGCAAGCGAACTGCTTGATGGCTATGTGAACGATCGTTGATCCAATGGCCCGGTTGAAGTTTGCCTGCATTGGCGAATGCCTGATTGAGCTTAATCATATTGACCTTATGAAGGGCACTGCGCGCCTTGGCTTTGCCGGCGACACCCTTAACACTTCGGTCTACCTGTCGCGGCTTGGTTGCGATGTCAGCTACGTCACGAATCTTGGGACGGATGCTTTTTCAACGCAGATGCTGCACGGTTTTAAGGGCGAGGGAATAAACTGCGACCTGATCGGGCAACATGAAACCTGCCTTCCCGGTGTATACGCGATTGAAACTGACTACAGGGGTGAGCGGTCTTTTCACTATTGGCGCGAGGCTTCTGCAGCGCGGACGCTGTTTTCCGGCATCGGAGCCAGTCTTGCCGATCTGTTAGGTTTTGATGTGATCTATCTGTCGGGCATTACCCTCGCGATTTTGCCACCGTCGGTGCGCGCGGCTTTGATTGCCACCGCAAGGGAGTTGAAGGGCGCGGGCAAAGAGGTAGTTTTCGACACCAACTACCGCCCCCGCCTGTGGCTTGACGATGCGACGGCGCGAGCGAGTTTTGATGCGATGTGGGCCGCAACCAGCATAGCACTGCCGTCCTACGATGATGAAGAACGGCTTTACCCCGGCTTGTCACCTTTGCAGATCGTTGACCGGATTGCCGGATTTGGGCCACAGGAAGTGGTGCTGAAGGACGGCGCGCGCGGGCCTATGATCCTGTTTCAGGGCAAGACGGTTCAGACAGCGATGGCCCCGGCGACGCGGGTTGTGGATACTTCCGGTGCAGGCGACAGCTTTAATGCGGGCTATCTGGCGGCGCGGCTTCGGGGCAAGCCCCCGTTGAAGGCGGCGGCAGAAGGACATGGGCTTGCCAGCGTGGTGATCGGCAATCACGGCGCGGTGATTGCGCGTAAGGCGATGCCTGCGATCTAGCCGTTGGCCCCTGTCACCAGCGGATGATCCAGCGCCGTCAAGATGCCGCGCAACTCTGCCAATCCTTTCAGCCGCCCGATGGTCGGATAGCCCGGCTGGCCCTTCCGGCCCAGATCATCCAGAATGTCCTGCCCATGATCGGGACGGAACGGAATGTTCCAATCCGTGCGTCCCTCGGTCCGGCGGCGACGTTCTTCCGCAAGGATTGCCGCGATGACGGCGACCATGTCGGTGTTGCCGCCAAGGTGCTCTGCCTCATGGAAACTGTCGCGCAGGTCACTGCCTTCACGGCGAACGTTGCGCAGGTGCAAGAAGTGCACGCGCGACCCAAGGCGCTGCATCATCGCGGGCAAATCGTTGTCGGCCCGCGCGCCGAAAGAGCCGGTGCAGAATGTCACGCCATTGGCTGAAAGGTCCACGGCATCCAGCACGGCCCGGTAGTCTGCCTCGGTGGACATGATCCTTGGCAGGCCCAGCAGCGGAAATGGCGGATCATCCGGATGACAGCAAAGCCGCATCCCCAAATCCTGCGCCAGCGGCGTTACTTCGGCTAGAAAATCAATGAGATGCCCGCGCAGGGTATCTGCCGAGATTGCGCCATATTCCGCAAGATGTGCGCGCACATCGGCCAGCGTCATCGTTTCTGCCGCCCCCGGCAAACCAAAGGCCACATTGCTTGCCAAGGCTTTGCAGGCATCCTCGCTCATGTCGGCAAACCGGCGTTCTGCTGCATCAATTATGTGATCAGGAAATTCGGCAGCCGCACCGGGGCGTTGCAGAATGTGAATGTCAAATGCGGCAAAATCGACGAAATCGAACCGCATGCAGGTGGCGCCATTGGGTAGACGCCACGCGAGATCGGTGCGGGTCCAGTCCAGCACCGGCATGAAGTTATAACAAATCACCTCAATCCCCGCCTTGGAGATGTTGGTCATGCTGGTTTTCCAGTTGGCAATATGGTCGCGCCAGGCGCCCTTCTGCTTCCTGATGTCCTCTGACACTGGCAGGCTTTCCACCACGTCCCACCGCAGGGGTGACGGTGCCCCGTCCTTCATTTGCCCGATCATTGCCTGTCTTGCGGCAATTTCCTCCTGCGACCAGACATCTCCGGTCGGCACGTGATGCAAAGCCGAGACAACGCCCTCAACGCCCGCCTGCATCATGTCGTCGACCGAAGCCAGATCTTTCGGTCCGAACCAACGCCACGTTTGGTGCATCAAGCAAGCCTTTCAAGGTGAGTTTCATCAACTTATATTGCATCTGCACCTTACCAATATATCAGTATTTTACAACAAGCAAGCCGCCAGTTTTTTCTAAGCTTCGTGTGACGGATGACCTGCCACTAAGAATTTCCTTCAATTTGGATTAGAGTCCAACCCAAGAAAGGGGACGGGCGATGAAGCGAGCAAGGTTCACGGAAGATCAGATCATCGGCATTTTGCAAGAGCATGTCCGTGGTGCGGTTTGCGCCATCCATGCATGGCGACGGCGACCATGGCTTTGTGCCGATGCTGATCAACGTTGCCCGCGAAAAGCGCGTGTCAGCCTATATCGGCCAAGGTTCCCATCGCTGGGCCGCGGTGCCCCAGTTTGATGCCGCAACGCTGTTCCGGCTGGCGCTGGACAAGGGCGGTGCAGGGGCAACCTACCATGGCGCCGCCGAAGAAAGCATTGCGCTTCGTGACATTGCCGAAGCTATAGGTCGCGGCCTTAATTTGCCCGTCGTATCCGTTTCATCTGCCAAGGCCGCTGATAATTTTGGTTGGTTCACCAGGTTTGCCGGGCTTGATTGCCCGGCGTCCAGCGCATCGTCCCAAGCGCAACTGGGATGGCAACCGTCGCGGGCCGGGCTGCTTTCAGACCTTGATCAGGGGCGCTATTTCGAAAGCTGATTGTCCGCGCCCACCGATGTCGCCGCAGGGGATGTCGCACCAAGCCTTAGCCCGTCGAGCAGGAGATCGACCATGCGGCGCGTGTGCGCGGCCCCATCCTCACCCGACGCAACCGACAGGTTGCCAATAGCGCGCAAAAGGTCATAGGGGGCGAGACCGGGGCGGACGTGTCCGGCGGTTTCCGCCGCGCCAAGAAGCGTCGCAAGTGCTGGCTCGAAACTGGCGCG
>JANOFE010000082.1:0-16536 GCA_031413495.1 Pseudorhodobacter sp.
GCCCCGCATCACCGTGCGCCCATGCGAAAATGCCGCCACCACTGACAGCACCGGAAACTCGTCTATCATGCTGGGTGCGCGCGCCGCTGGCACCTCGATCCCCTGCATATTGTCCGAAAACCGAACCCGCAAATCCGCCACAGGTTCGCCGCCCTCAGTGCGCGGGCTCAGAAACTCAATATCCGCCCCCATCTCCACCAGAGTAAGATACAGCCCATTGCGCGTTAGGTTCTGGCTGACACCGGGTACCAGAATATCCGACCCCTCCACAATCAACGCCGCACAGACCGGAAACGCGGCTGAACTTGGATCACGCGGTACCGCCACCACCTGCGGGCGCAACTCTGGCTGCCCGGTTAAAGTAATCACATTCCCCTCAGACGTCGCCTCAACCGTCAATTCCGCGCCAAAGCCCAGCAGCATCCGCTCCGAATGGTCGCGCGTTGGTTCGCGCTCTATCACCACGGTCTGCCCCGGCGCGTTCAACCCCGCCAGCAAGACCGCCGATTTCACCTGCGCCGATGCCACCGGCAACGCATAACGAACCGGCACCGGGTTTGCTGCGCCAACCACGGTCATCGGCAACCGCCCACCGCGACGACCGTAAGCCTGCGTTCCGAACAGGCTCAAAGGCTCCGTCACCCGCCCCATCGGCCGCTTGCACAAAGACGCGTCTCCGGTAAACGTCGCCGTCATGGCATGTGTCGCCATACAGCCCATGATCAACCGCACCCCGGTGCCCGAATTGCCGCAATCAATCACGCCAGATGGTTCCGAAAACCCGCCAACGCCAACCCCGTGCACCGACCAAGCCCCCGGCCCGTGTTGCACCACCTCCGCACCGAAGGCCCGCATCGCAGACGCGGTATCCAGCACATCCTGCCCTTCCAGCAATCCGGCTATCTTCGTCTCGCCCACCGCCATCGCGCCAAAAATCAGTGCCCGGTGCGAGATCGACTTATCCCCCGGCACATCCGCCACGCCAGACAGCGCCCCAGATTTCCGCGCCGTCATAGGTTCCGCAACACCGTGGCCAGACATCAACACTTCTCCCGATCAATCTTTATCGCCTGATAGCGCAAGACCACCCCACGCGCGACCCCGATTCCTTCGAAGAAATCGTCCCGGAATTTTCGAAAATTCCGCCCCTCAGCCAACCCGCCGGTACGTCAGATAATGCGGCACCCGCCCCTCGCGCAGCGCCTTTTGCTCGTACCGCGTCGAAATCCAGTCATCCCAGGCAACGCCACCCTGCGATACCAGTTCAAACCCCGCTAGCGGCACTTCTTCCAGCGTCTGGCGTACGTAATCCTCAATATCCGTCGCCACCCGAAACTCCGCGCCCGGTGCCATCACCCGCGCGAAAGCCTGCAGATAGCCTTCCGTCACAAACCGCCGCCGGTGGTGCCGCGCCTTCGGCCAGGGATCAGGATAATTCAGAAACGCCTTTGATACGCTTGCCGCAGGCAAAACCTCAAACAAATCGCGCACATCGCCCGGATGTATGCGCATATTGGTGACCGCCGCCGCCCGCGCCTTGCCCAAAAACATCGCAATGCCGTTCACATAGGGCTCGCATCCGATGATCCCGACGTCCGGATTGCTCGCCGCCATATGCACCAGATGCTCGCCGCCACCAAAGCCCACTTCCAACCACAACGGCCGCTCGCCAAAAATCGCCACCGGATCAATCGGCACTCGCGCCGGATTGTCCGCCGCACTGATCCCGTTCAGGCGCACAGAGTTCAGGTCTTCAGCCAAATAGGCCTTTTGGCTCGTACGCAACGTCTTGCCGTGAATACGGCCATAAAAATTGCGGCGCTCGGTTGGAAAGGGCAGTTCTGACATGATATCCGTCTTGCTTGGTTGCTGCGCCGTAGCGGCCATGGTATATTACGTCAAGGCAAACCGCCCCTCCCAACCCAGTATCATGCGGCCTTGGCACAAACCCTGTGCAGCTGCGCACAGGCTATCACAGCCCAGTTGGTTGCAGCACAAATCTCGCGCGCTATCGTTTAACTACAAAATTTCGTAAAAAAATGGAGCATCCGATGATCACAACTCCCCTTTCCCGTCGCAGCCTGTTTAGTGGCTTGGCCGGGGCAACCGCCCTTGCAGCCATCGGTGCTCCACGCATCACGCTGGCCCAAACGGCAGCCACCCCCGCCGCCGCGCGCCCCGTGATTTATGACCGCCGCGTTGGTGACATAACCCTGACAACCCTGCTCGACGGATACCTTGGCCTCGGGCAAGAGCTGCTGGTCAATGCTGACCCTGCCGTTGTGGCAGCATCCCTTGCCGCCGCCTATCTTGATCCGGCAGGTGCGATTCCGGTACCCGTCAGCACCCACTTGATCCGATCCGGCACCGACATCACACTGATCGATTCCGGTGCAGGGGCTGCGTTTGGCCCCACCGCTGGCCGCCACCTTGCAGCACTTGAAGCGGCCGGTGTATCACCTGATGCCGTCACCCGCATCATCCTGACCCACATGCACCCCGATCATATCGGCGGCCTGATCACCGATGCAGGCGCCGTGTTCGCCAACGCCAGCCTGCATGTTGCAACCACCGAATTTGCGTTCTGGACAGATGCCGCCATTGCCGCCTCGGTCCCAGACAGCGCCAAACCGTTCTTCGCCCTCGCCGCAGGCGTGGCCGCAGCTTACGGCGACCGCGTGATGCCATTTGAAGGCGACGCCGATCTGGGAGGCGGTATCACCGCCATCGCCATGCCCGGCCATACCCCCGGCCATACCGGATACCGCCTGTCATCGGGCAATGATCAGCTGATCATCTGGGGCGATTCCACCGCCTTTGCAGCATTGCAGTTCCAGCATCCCGACATAGGCATCACGTTCGATGCCGACAGCGCCGCTGCTTCAGCCACCCGCAAAAAGATACTTGCCATGGTCGCAGCAGACAAGATCGCTGTTGCAGGCTCTCACCTACCGTTCCCCGGCGTGGGCCATGTTGACGTCAAAGGCGACGCTTTCGCTTGGGTGCCAGAAGAATACAAATTTCTCTGACTCAAACCAAAAAGGGGCCGCGAACGCGGCCCCTTCTTCATCTGTCAAACCTGATCAAACGGCTTTTTTCAGCGCCTCGATCAAATCGGTCTTCTCCCACGAAAACCCGCCGTCCGCCTCGGGCGCACGCCCAAAATGCCCGTAGGCAGAGGTGCGCGCATAGATCGGTCGGTTCAGGTGCAAATGTTCGCGTATGCCGCGCGGTGTCAGGTCCATGCACTGCGCCACGGCGCGCTCAATCTGTGCTGCATCCACCTGACCCGTGCCATGCGTATCGACGTAAATCGACAACGGCTTTGCCACTCCAATCGCGTAACTCACCTGCAAAGTGCAGCGTTCGGCCAACCCAGCCGCCACCACGTTCTTGGCCAGATACCGCGCCGCATAGGCGGCGGACCGGTCTACCTTGGTTGGGTCTTTGCCCGAAAACGCACCGCCACCATGCGGGGCCGCACCGCCGTAAGTATCCACGATAATCTTGCGCCCGGTCAGGCCCGCATCGCCATCCGGCCCACCGATTACAAACGTTCCCGTCGGGTTCACATGCCATTCGGTCTTTTTGGTAATCCAACCCTCGGGCAGAACCTCCAGAATATACGGCTCCACAATCGCGCGAATATCTTTTGATTTCTGCTTTTTGCTCTCATGCTGGGTCGACAGCACGATGGATGTCACCGCAACCGGCTTGCCACCCTCATAGCGCAGGGTGATCTGGCTTTTCGCATCGGGCCGCAAGGTCGGCTCGGCGCCTGATTTGCGCACTTCGGTCAGACGGCGCAAAATGGCATGGGCATAATGTATCGGCGCTGGCATATACTCTGGCGTCTCCAGCGTGGCATAGCCGAACATGATGCCTTGGTCGCCAGCCCCGTCGCGGTCCACGCCTTGTGCAATATGCGCCGACTGCCCGTGCAGATAGTTATGAACCTTCAGGGTTTCCCAGTGAAATTTCTTCTGTTCATACCCGATATCGCGCACACAATCGCGCACGATGCCGTCAATCCGCGCCATCATGGCCTTTGTCGCCTCTTTGGTCGACAGGCCAACTTCGCCGCCCACAACCACCCGGTTTGTGGTGGCAAAGGTTTCACAGGCCACCCGCGCATTGGGTTCTTCGGTCAGAAATGCATCCAGCACGGCGTCGGATATCCGATCACAAACTTTATCAGGATGCCCCTCCGAGACGGACTCAGAGGTAAATACATAGGATTTGCGGGAATTTGTGGCGGTCATGGGGGACGTGCTCCGTTGGGTTACACTGTCACGCCAGGAAGCCGTTGTGACAGATCTATCCCCCGCAGTTAGGCGCACTGCAGGTGAACGTCAAGCAACCCAAATGCGCCGCCACGCTGCCAGCCACAATGCGAGTCCCGCCAGCAACACCAAGACCGGTCCTTCGCCCCACCTTGCAAAAGGCGTGGCCGCCATCGCACTGGGCAGGTTCGCATCCAGATACCCGGCCTCGCCGCGCGGCAACGCAGCCACCACACGCCCCCGCGCATCAATCATCGCCGTGATCCCGGTGTTGGCCACCCGCACCAAGGGCAAGCCCTGCTCTATCGCGCGAAACCGCGCCTGCGCCAAATGCTGGTATGGCCCGGTCAGCGTGCCAAACCATGCATCATTCGTAATCTGCAAAATCCAGTCGGGCCGCGTGGGCAACCCGCGCAACCCTTGGGGAAACACTGCCTCATAACAAATCAGCGGCACAAAACTGCCTAATTTGCCGCCCAAATCAATCACCTGCGGCCCCGGCCCCGCAACATAGCCGTTGCCCAGACGGGCTGCAAAAGCCTGCACACCAAACCAGTCAAACATCAGATCGCCAAACGGTATATATTCGCCAAACGGCACCAGATGATGCTTGTCATAGGTGGCCCCGATCTGCCCACCGTCCCCGATCACCGACAAACCGTTGCGCGCCTCCACCCCATCATAGCGCTGCACACCTGCCACCACCGGTACACCGCCCGCAGCAATCGCAATTGCCTCGGCCACCTCCGGGTTGTTTTCCAACAGATACGGCACCGCAGTTTCTGGCCAGATCACCAAGTCCGGTCGCGGCATTGCCGCTGTAAACCCCACCTGCCGGTCAAACAACATGCGGGCAACGTCAGGGTCCCATTTTACCTTTTGGTCGGCGTTGGGCTGCACCAACCGCAGGGTCACTCCCGGCGCGCCCGGTTCGGCCTCGGCCAACCGCAGCACGCCGAATGCCATACCCGCCGCCAGCATCGCCGCGCCCAATTGCACCCCACGCCACAAAAACGCCACTGGCAGCGCCACCGCCAGCACCGTCAGCACGGTCAACCCGGACGGACCCAGCAGCGCCGCAACCTGCGCCAGGGGTGTGTCAATCCAGACATGCCCGATCAATGTCCACGGAAACCCGGTCAGCACATAGCCCCGCGCAAGTTCCATGGCACCCAGCGCCGTTGCAAAGGCCATCACCCGCGGCACCCGTCCCGGCATCAGCCCGGCCACCGCCCCCGCCGCCGCCCAGAACAGCGCCAACCCAAATGACAGCAAAACCACCGCAAACGGGGCCATCCAGCCATAGCGCGCCACGTCAATTAAAAACGGCTGGGTGATCCAGGATAGTGCCAGCGCGAAATAACCCGCCCCACCAAACAGCGCCAGCCAACCAGCCCCACTTTGCAACCACGTCACCAGATGCACCAGCGCGCCCAGCCCGAATAGCGTCAGCCACCAAAACCCCAGTGGCGCTTGGCCCGTGGCCATCACGGCCCCCACGCCGTAAGCCAAACCGGCACCAGACCACCCCGGCCAGCCAAACCTGCGCGCCATGATCAGGCGGCCTGCATATCAGATATCAGCCGTGGCTACGTCATCAGCCTGCATTGGCCCCGGCAGCCGCACCCTCAGCCGTTTTATCCTGCGGGGGTCCGCTTCCAGCACCTCAAATTCTGCGCCACTTTCATGCGGCACAATTTCCCCCCGCACCGGGACCGATCCATTGCGCAGAAACACCAGCCCGCCGATGGTGTCGATGTCTTCGTCATCGTCATCCATCCGCAACCGCACCCCGATTGCCGCCTCGAACTCGTCCAATGGTGCCGCCCCCTGCACCAAAAACACACCAGGTTTTTCCAGTTTCCACTGTGCGGCCTCGGCATCGTCATGCTCATCGTCAATCTCGCCGATCACCGTCTCGATCAGGTCTTCGATGGTCACCAACCCGTCCACGCCACCATATTCATCAATCACCAACGCCATATGCACCCGGTCGCGCTGCATCTTTTGCAGCAGCACCCCAATTGGCATTGACGGCGGCGCATAGAGCACCGGGCGCAGCAGGGCGCTCAGATCAAACCTTCCCTTCGCACCAAAGCCGTGCTGCAATGCAAAATCCTTCAGCAGCACCAAACCCTGCGGATGATCCATGTCGGCCTTGTACACCGGCAGCCGCGAAAACCCATGCTTGCGAAACACCTCGACCAGCTCATCGCGGCCAATATCCAGCGGCACGGCGGCAATCCCGGCCTTGGGGATAGCCACATCATCGACCCGCAATTTGCGCAGATTGCCGATCCCCGGCAGGGTCATCGGTGCCGGTTGTGTCGCTGCCAAAGCAACATCAACCTCTGGCCCGCCATCATCTTGGTCTGGTGGACTGAACGCATCCAAGATCCGGCCAAAAAAGCCCCTTTGGGGCGGCTCTTCACCTTCATCAGCCGTCACACTTGGTGCAACTGCCGATCCGTCACTGCTACTGCCCATCTGTCCTTTTCCCAAAACTCAACTCTGAAGCGTGTCAGACAAAAGTGGATACCGGTTTTGTCGTCCGACACGCGTATTTAATAAAGCTTGAGCCGGTCTGGCGATTCTTTTTCGCCAGACAGGCTCAAGCGTGCTACACGTAATATGGATCATTCACCCCAAGGCTGGCAAGTATCCGCGCCTCAAGGCCCTCCATCAAGCCAGCATCCGCATCTTCTATATGATCATACCCCAGCAAATGCAAAATTCCATGAACCACAAGATGTGTCACGTGGTGTGACATGTCCTTGCCCTGCTCCGCCGCTTCGCGTGCGCAAGTGTCATATGAAATCGCAATATCACCCAATTCTTCGGGATCCTCGGCTTCCCCCGCTTCGGGCAATTCCGGCACCAATCCGGGGCCATCCGCCGCCCGGTTCCATGCAGGAAAGCTAAGCACATTCGTGGGCTGGCCCTTTTTGCGAAACTCGCCGTTCAATTCGGCGATGCGCACATCATCGCAGCCCATCACGCACAGGGCAAACCCGGCTTCAGGCAAACCAAGCTCGGCAAACACCGCCGATGCCACCCGCGTGGCAAGCGCCGGAAGGTCTATCCCCTCCCAGCGCTCATCTTCAATAACTGTGTCAACCAACGGCCCCATCGTCGGCCTCATACGCCTCGATGATCCGGCCCACAAGCGGGTGGCGCACCACATCCTTGGCGGTGAAGTAGTTGAACGACGCGCCTTTCACGTTCTTCAAGATCCGCTCTGCGTCCTGCAACCCACTTGGTGTGCCACGCGGCAAATCCACCTGCGTCCTGTCGCCGGTAATCACCATCCGGCTGCCCTCACCCAACCGCGTGAGGAACATCTTCATCTGCATGGTGGTCGCATTCTGCGCCTCATCCAGCACGACAAACGCATTGCTAAGCGTCCGCCCGCGCATAAACGCCAAGGGTGCTATCTCAATCCGCTTCTCCTCCAGCAATTTCTGCACCTGCTTTTGCGGCAGAAAATCATTCAGTGCGTCATACAGGGGCTGCATATAGGGGTCGATCTTTTCGCGCATATCGCCGGGCAAGAACCCCAATCGCTCGCCCGCTTCCACCGCTGGCCGCGACAAGATCATCTTTTCCACCATGCCCGACAGGAACATCGTCACCCCAACCGCCACCGCGAGATAGGTTTTGCCGGTGCCCGCGGGCCCAATGCCAAAGCCCAATTCATGCGCAAACAGGTTTGCTACATAGGCCTTTTGCGCCTCGGTCCGGGGTTCAATCGCCTTCTTACGGGTGCGCAATTCCACCCGCCCGCCACCCGAAAACATCTCGATCTGATGCTCGCCGTCGCGCAAGCTGTCGCCCATCGGGCGGCCCAGCCGCATCGCGCCGTCAATATCGCCTGCCCCGATGCCGCGCCCGGCCTCCAGCCGCGCATAAAGCCCGCGCAACACAGATGCCGCCTGTTCGCGCGCCCCCTTGTCCCCAATCACCGCCAACCTGTTGCCGCGCCGCAGAATGTGAACGCCCATCTGGTGTTCGATCTGCGCCATGTTGCGGTCAAACTCGCCGCAAAGCTCGATCAGCAATCTGTTATCGGGAAATTCCAGCAGTGTTTCCACCACGTCGTCTGGCCGTGTCGGGGGGGTTAGCGCGCTGATGCCCAAAAGGTGTTCCTTTACGGTTGAACCCGGCGCGTGATCAGGAAAAATAGATACCGGTTTTCCAACCTATCACGCGACCACTACAAGCCCTTTGAATGTGCGTCTGATACCGGCATTCGGCAAGCCCCAACTGGGGCGAATGCGGAAATTATCCCTTAAATGCCGAAAATTTCATCAAAACTTCATGTACGCCGGAGTGTTCCGCCGCTTTCAGTTCGTCTTGCGCGGCTTTGGCACGAAATCCGGAAAATCACTTTCTTTCGATTCAATCCGCCCAAGCACCGTTCCCGGAGGGTATTTGCTGTCGCAAACGGGCTTGCCAGTTTCAGGGTTCACGCGCGGGGTGGAATAGCCTTCCAGCCCATCATCCCTGATCCAGTTCTGGCAACCGTCACCATCATAAACAATGGCAAAACCGCCTTCCGGCAAAGACCCGGTATCGCCCGCCGTATCATAGGGCCGTGCAATCACGGTATTTGGCCCCGGTTTATAGGGCACAAAGTCACAGGCTGAAATCAGCCCCGTAAGAGCGCCAAGAACCACAATTGTCCGCACAGCGCCCACCCTCATCTGTAGCACACCAATTCAACACGCCGATTGGCCGCCGATCCCTTGGCCGCCTTGGGATAGCGCGCACCGCCACCGACCGCTTCGGTCACCTGTTCCCCCGCAGACCGCGCCACCTCGGCCACCGCCGCCGCTTGGGCCTGCGTCAACCGCTCTGCTGC
This sequence comes from Pseudorhodobacter sp., assembly GCA_031413495.1. Classification (GTDB taxonomy): domain Bacteria; phylum Pseudomonadota; class Alphaproteobacteria; order Rhodobacterales; family Rhodobacteraceae; genus JACMNW01. The sequence continues at coordinate 9,145 of JANOFE010000082.1, forward strand.
CGCTTTGCCGCCTGCGCCATCACTATGGGCAAAAATCGCATAGGCTTGCGCCTCTTGTTCCGCAAAAAACGCGCGCAACTGCGCTTCACCGTCTTTCGTCAGCGTGGCACCGCTTGCGCCAAACAAGTCGTCCGTGCTTTGCGCCAAACAGGCATGTCGCTTCAGGCACACCGCACGCCCGGTCTGCGGGTTACGGCGTGGCACCATATAGCCTTCAAAACCACCATCGGCATACCAGTGCATGCAACCATCGCCATCCACCCAGATGCCCCAGTCAACCTTGCCGGTTCTCTGTTCGCTGGTTTGGGCCGCTGCGGGTAAGGCCGCAATAAATCCCACAGCAAGGCCAAATATGCCCCTTTGCACTGCTTTGCTGAATTTATGCACCATCAACCGCCCCCGAACGCCACAGAGTTCAATCCCTGATGGGCGAAATGACTTCTGTAAAGAAAAATCTGGAAAGCGGGGCTGGCATACGCCGCAAAGTTGCGCCGCCAGAACGTCTTAGCCCGCGATACGCGCCCCCGCCAGCGAATTGACAGACGAGGCCGTGATCCGCACCCGCACCAGATCACCCGCTTTGCCCGCCTGATCCTGCACATGCACCATATGCAGATGATCGGATTTGCCCATCATCTGCCCCGGCATCCGTCCGGGTTTTTCGTATAAAACATCCACCTCGCGCCCCACCATCGCCTCCTGCGCGGCGCGCTGTTGCTGGGTCAACAACGCCTGCATTTCCGCCAGCCTTGCATCGGCCACCGCCACCTCAACCTCGGCCTTCTCCGCCGCAGGTGTGCCGGGTCGGGCCGAGTATTTGAACGAATAGGCCATCCCGAACCCCACCTTGCGGATCAGGTCCATTGTCGCCTCAAAATCGGCGTCCGTTTCCCCCGGAAAGCCCGCGATGAAATCCGAACTGATCAATATGTCGGGTCGCACAGCGCGTACCCGGTCAAGCACGCGCAAATACTCATCCACCGTATGCTTGCGGTTCATCGCGCGCAAAACCCGGTCACTGCCCGATTGCACCGGCAAATGCAGATAGGGCATCAACGCCGCACAATCGCCGTGTGCTGCAATCAGATCATCTTCCATGTCGTTGGGGTGGCTGGTGGTATAGCGCACCCGTGCCAACCCGTCGATCTCTGCCAGCGCTCGGATCAGCCGCGCCAAACCCCAATCACCGCCAGCACCTGCGCCGTGATACGCATTCACATTCTGCCCTAACAGCGTGATATCCCGCACCCCTTTGGCCACCAAACCGCGCGCCTCATCCAATATCCGCGCAACCGGGCGACTGACCTCCACCCCCCGCGTGTAAGGCACCACGCAGAACGCGCAAAACTTGTCGCAACCTTCCTGCACCGTCAAAAACGCCGTCGGCCCGCGCGTCACTTTCCGCTCCGGCAGATGATCAAACTTATCCTCTGGCGGGAAATCCGTATCCACCACCGGCCCCTCGGCCCGCAGCATCTCTGGCAAACGGTGGTAGCTTTGCGGCCCCACCACCAGATCAACCACCGACGGCATCCGCCGCAAAATCTCGGCCCCCTCGGCCTGCGCCACGCAGCCCGCCACCCCGATTTTCAACCCCGGCCTCGCCTGCTTCAAAGTCCGAAGCCGCCCCAAATCCGAATACAGCTTTTCCGACGCCTTTTCCCGGATGTGGCAGGTGTTGATCAACACCATATCGGCATCATTCACTCTGTCCGTCGCCACATAGCCCTGCCCGCCCAGCGTTTCCGCCATGCGTTCACTGTCATAGACATTCATCTGACAGCCATAAGTTTTGATGAACAGCTTCTTTGCGTCGGCCATAACCTGCACCCTATTTAAGCAAAGCCTTCTACAAACCTTTGCCCCGCTTCGCAATCATGGCGGCAACCACGCGCCATTCCGTTTGACCTTTCACCCGGCATAGTTGAATCTGCGCAAAACCATCCAAAAAGGCCCAAGGCTTGCTCTACCCCGATCTCACCGCTTTCCTCGCCACCGCCAAACCGGTCCTGACAAAAGGCCCGATTGCCGTCATCATGGCCGAAGACGGTACCGAGGTAGACACAACAATCCGTCATCACCTTGTCGCCGGCTTCAAGTCCGTAATCCTTCTGGCCCCGGATGAGATCACCCTGACCCCGGAGCTGACCGACAAAATCCACCGCATCACCCACGACGTGCACACCGAAGCAGCACTCCCAGATGCCGTCAACCGCCTGATTGACGCTGCGGCTGGCCAGTGGCTGTACTATTGCTACAACACCGAATATCTGTTCTTCCCGTTCTGCGAAACGCGCCGCATCGGCGAAATGCTGGCCTTCCACACCGAAGAACGCCGTGATGCGATCCTGTCCTATGTCGTTGATCTTTATGCGGGTGACCTGACCGCCAACCCAGATGCCGTCAGCCTTGAAAACGCGCATCTCGACCGCTCCGGCTACTACGCGCTGGCCAGAACTACCGCCTTGCCACCCCATACCCCCAAAGACCGCCAGCTGGATTTCTTCGGTGGCCTGCGCTGGCGTTTTGAGGAACACGTGCCATGGACCCGCCGCAAGATAGACCGCGTGGCCCTGTTTCGCGCCAAGCAAGGGCTTCGCTTGGCACCCGATTTTACTTTGTCAGATGAGGAGATGAACACCTACGCCTGCCCGTGGCACAACAACATCACCACGGCGATCTGTTCGTTCCGCACCGCCAAGGCCCTGCGCGCCAACCCCGGCTCACGCTTTGCCATCAACACCTTCCGCTGGCAAAACTCGACCGAATTTCAGTGGCAATCGCAACAGCTGATGGATCTGGGCCTGATGGAACCGGGGCAGTGGTTCTAAGCGATGGCACGCAAGACCCGGGGCACCCGCATGCTGTCACCCTTCCTTCAGCGCATTGGCTGGCGTGAACCGAATGCTGACCGCCCCAAAGACTACCCTTTCACCTTGCCCTTCCTGCGCGATACGGACTGGGAACTTACCTTCACCACCCCAGTCACCATCCTGATCGGTGAAAACGGAACCGGCAAATCCACCTTGATCGAAGCCATCGCAACTTTATCTGGCTACGACGAGGCTGGCGGCGGTAAAGGCTACCGCCCGGTTGACCATTCAAACGCTCTGGATCGTTCATGCGCCGCCTTGGCAGACCACTTTCGCGCTGGTTGGCTTCCAAAAGTCACAGATGGCTGGTTCTTTCGTGCAGAGTCCTTTTTCTCTGTCGCTCGCTATTTGGACGAGGTCGGCAGTCCGTCGGCTGATTTTCTAAGCATGTCCCACGGCGAAGGCTTTCTGCGCTTTTTTGAAGAACGCTGCACGCGCCAAGGCCTCTATATGCTCGACGAACCCGAAAGCGCGCTGTCGCCTGCAAGACAACTTGATCTTCTGGCCATCCTCGCCCGCATTCAGGAAACTGCCGTCTCGCAGGTCATCATGGCCACGCATTCCCCGCTGCTTATGGCGCTGCCGGGTGCGCGCGTTTTGCAGATCACCCGCTTCGGGTTAAGTGAAATAGATTACCGCCAATCCCGGCATTTCTGCCTGTATCAATCCTTTACCAGTGACCCAACATCCTTCATCGCTGACGCTTTGGAAGAACGATCCGCGACCACGCCCAAAGACGACTGACCCCGCTCCTACAATCTCATTTTGGCAGCAAATATCCGCGCAGCAGGCATCCGCCCGCCCAGCAAACTCCTGCGGTAGAAATCTACCCCTGCGCCCGCAGCGCTGTTATCTGTGCACGCGGTGTGACGGTGGCAAGCGACACCGTGTCCCCCTCCTCAAAACACCACACATTAAACACGGTCAACACATGCGGCCCAAAGGAATGGATCAACGGCACATCTGCCGCATCGCGGCCATGCGCCACCTTGATGCGCCCGATCCGCGGCTTGTTGTTGCGCGGATCAAACGTCATCCAGCGCCCACCGATAAACACCTCGATCCAGGCCGAAAAATCCATCGGTGGCACCAGCGGCACGCCAATATCGCCCAAATACCCGTTTACATAGCGGGCTGGCACATTCATGCAGCGGATCAGCGCAATCGCCAGATGTGCAAAATCGCGGCACACCCCGGTTGCCCCGGTCCACGCCCCATAAGCCGTGAGTGTCACATCAGCCTTCATATAATCAAACTTGATATGCTGATGCGCAAAATCGCAGATCGCCTGCACCCGCGCCCAACCGGGGGGCACACCACCAAACCTATCCCAAGCAAATTGCGACAGAAGGTCCGTCTCGCAATACCGACTGCCCAGCAGGTAGATCAGCGTATCATCCGGCAAATCCCGTATCGCCGTCTCGCGTGCGGCCAGATCAACCGGATCATGCAACCCACTGTCCGCCACCATTCCGTCGTTGCGAATGCGAAATTCGCCCTTCGGTGCCACAAAGCGCAAACAGGTGTTTCCGAACAAGTCGCGGTAAACCGATGTCGCGACATTGGGAAAAGTTTCCACCGGGGCAGCGCTTCGCATATCCGCCGTCCGCTCATCGCGCAGCGCCAGCAAACAGATCATTGGCGTGTCCTGCGGCGATTGCAGGGTAAAGTCATACCCATATCTGATCAGCATGCCCTGCCCCGCTCCAACTGGCGCACCGCGCCTGACTTCCTATCGCACCTGCTGTTGCTGCAGCCTAAAGCCAAACGCTGCAAGCACAACAAAGTTCCGCCAGCCGGCCCAATTTTGAACGATTTGAAAAACACCTGATCGAAAATGAGGCACTATCTGACGTTTTCGCGCCCTCATCACAAAACCGTGATCCCGACTCCCGACCTGAAACTTCCACCGATTTTTCCCCGTTCTCTTCATCAGACGGCACGCAAACACGCCTGCCGACCAATGGGAGAACCACTATGAAATCAACGTCCTTTGCCCTCGTCCTTGCCGTACTTGCAGCCCCCGCCTTTGCCGCAAACCCCGAAGTCGGCGGTGCTGCGATGTTTGAGACGAAAAACATAATTGAAAACGCCGTGAATTCAGCCGACCACACCACGCTTGTGGCCGCTGTGAAAGCCGCTGGTCTGGTTGACGCGCTGATGGGTCCCGGCCCGTTCACCGTATTCGCCCCAGTGAACGCTGCGTTTGACGCACTGCCAGCCGGAACTGTTGAAACCCTGCTGAAGCCAGAAAACAAAGACATGCTGACCAAGATCCTGACCGCGCACGTTGTGGCCGGTGATTTCACCGCAGCCGATATTGCCGCCAAGGCAAAGGCGTCCAAAGACGGCTATTTCAACATGCAAACCCTGTCGGGCGACGCATTGTCGGCCAAAGTGAAAAACGGCAAGGTCTATGTGTTTGACGAATCCGGCAACGCATCGCTGATCACCATCGCCGATGTCGACCAATCGAATGGCGTGATTCACGTCATCAACAAAGTCCTGCTGCCTAAGTAAGCAAAAACAAATCGAGCATGGGATGGGGGTGGCGCAGGCCGCCCCTAAACCCGTTTCAACCGGATCACACGCCGTTAGCGGCATTCGGATTGGCGCAGAATTCGTGTTCGTCACAGCAAAGCCGCTGCCACGCCATTCATCATCCCGGTTAGCTGTTCTTCACGCTGATACTTCGTCGTTCAGCAGGGTCTTGTAGATAGCGATGGCCTCTTGCTGACCCAGCCCTCGGTCTTTGGCCCGCCGAAAATACCCGGCGATGAAGTCGGGGACCGCCGAAGAAATTCCCGCATCCCGCGCCTGCATCTGAATGCGGGTCAGCGCCTCGCCCCAAACCTGCAGTGTCGCAGTGGGCTGGCCGTAGTCCGTGTCCTTGATGATCTGGGCCAGTTTGCAGGTTTCAGTGTCGCTGTCGGCGCGAAGCGGATCTGCGGGGAACAGGTCTATGAACGCCTGCAAGTCAATGCCCTGCGAACGGCAGATGTTCGCCGCATGTGCGACACCGATGAATTGCACGTAAGACATTGTCAGCCATGCGAAGTCCAGCGCAGCGGCGTCGCCCACTCCCTGCCCCACCATGCGCACCTTTCCTGCAAGGCAGGTCAAAAGCGGCTTCGCGACCTTCCAGGCGAGCGCGTCCCCAGAAACCAGAATCTCACCGGTTTTGGTGCCGATTTCATTTGGGCCGCATAGGATCGCGCCATCAAGGTAGCGCGCGCCCCGTGCTGAAACCCAGTCGGAAAGATCTTTCGCCTCGCGCGGGGTTCCGGTGGTCAGATTTACAAATGTTCGCCCGACCAGATGATCGACCAGACCTTCGCGCTCCAGCAATGCGCGGGCGGATGGATAATTGTCGATGCAAATCAACACAACAGGGCTGGCAGCTACGGCTTCGGCGATGGATCGGGCTTCGCGTGCCCCCAGATCTACCAAGGCCTCTGCCCTTCCCTTTGTTCGGTTCCATACAGTTGTTCGGTGCCCAGCCGTCAGCAACGCACGCGCAAGCGCTGCCCCCATCAACCCCAATCCTACGCAGGTAAGTTCGGACAACGGCCCCCTCCTCAATGGTGCTGCGGGCAGTGCCATGCCCTCAGGCGTTCAGAGATTCAAATCATCGCACAGCTCACACAAAAGTAATCCACTGTCTTGGGCCTTGGCATCAAAATGCGAGGAAGCTGCCCAGCATAGCCCCACGCGCAGCCCCACTCTGCCACAGGTTAATTCCCGCAGCTCGATCAAAAACCGGGCTATGGCCGAACCCGCTGAAAATCAACGCACTATGCCTCAGCTTACCTTGAGGCCAGTTCTACCGACGATCGGGCGCTGCCTGCCCGGTTTGCGGTTGAACAAATGCCCGCGCTTGAATGTTCTTAAAGAACGGGGCTTCGACCGCTAAACGCTTGCTTTTTAAGATATGTAAAAATCATCAGGCAGATGCCGGCTCTATGATGGCAAAGAACGAAGCGCATCAAAACCGGCGTTGCATGCAGGTTATCCGCAGTTTTAGCTCCCGGGACTTGGCGGGCATCATCAAATCTGCCTCAACAGCGTTTCAACCTGATCACCACATCCACTTTCGAAATCATCGTCCCCACAGGCGCATCCGGCACCCGTGCAATGTCCAGCTGATCGGCTGGCGCATCGGTCAATTCATGGGTGTCTTCCCAAAAGAAATGCGGGTGATCATCCATCCGGGTATCGAAATAGCTTTTCGACCCGTCAACCACCACTTCCTGCATCAAACCCGCTTCGCAAAACGCGCGCAGGGTGTTGTAAACCGTGGCAAGGCTAACTTTTTCGTCTGATTGGCCAACAGATGCATGCAGACTTTCCGCCGTCACATGTCGGTTTTCACCGTCACCTACCAATAGGCCCGCAAGGATCACGCGTTGCCGCGTCGGGCGCAAACCGCCCCGCTCCAACCACATTGCCCCACGGTCCATCACAGTCATTCGGTGGCCTCATCTGCCTTTGACTTGACAGATATAGTCTGCATAGCGGC
>JANOFE010000083.1:0-1639 GCA_031413495.1 Pseudorhodobacter sp.
GGCGCTGCCAATGGGCTTGCCACATCCGGTGGGCGATTTGTTGCCATCAAGCTTGATCTACGGCACCTTCTGGCTGTTCCTGACAACTGAGGCCGTCACCATCGCGATGGGCATGGTCGCCCTGCGCCGCACACATCACAAGCTCAGCCTGCTTTGGGTCCCCACCTTGCATGTCTATTATCCACTGGCGGCGCTGGCGTCTTATAAAGCCTTGTTTGAATTGGTCAAAAATCCGTTCTACTGGGATAAAACCAGCCATGGCCATTTCGATCACTAAACCAGATCCAAAAAAATCGTCCCCCCTACCGCAGCTTCAATTCCCCCGCATCCACCCGAAGCCGCACCTCAAACGCGCTGGAAATATGCGCCTTCAACGCCGCATAGGCCGCGTCCCCATCCCGCACTGCTATTGCCGCCACGATCTGATCGTGCTCCTCCAACGCCACCGCATCCCGGCCTTCAACCGCAAAAGATGTCGTCGCCATCAACGCCATCGACCGATGCACCAAATCAAGTTGCTGCACCAAAAACCGGTTGTGCGATGCCAGATGGATTTGCTTGTGAAACCGCTTGTTGGCCCGGCTTAACCCGCGCGGATCGCCGCCAAGCAACGCCCGGTCATCGCGCACCATGCCGCGCAGCACCCGAATTTCTTCATCCGTCGCATGTCGCGCGGCCAACCGCGCCGCCAGCCCTTCCAGCTCGGTGCGCACCGCGTACAATTCCGACAGTTGGTTATGGTCCAGCGATGCAACAATCAAACTGCGCCCATCGCGGGTCAGCATGGATTGCGTTTCCAACCGCTGCAGCGCTTCGCGCACCGGGGTGCGCGACACACCCAACCGCTCCGCCAGTTCGGATTCCACCAATCTGTCACCGGGCTTGTAAAGCCCCGCGTCAATCGCCTCCAGGATCAGCGTATAGGCGTCTTTTTGCACTGGTGTCCCGCCCTTTAGTCGCAATCTGATAAGCCTTAAAAGATAAGCCACGCATTCCGCCCCGGATCAACCGCAAACCATTGCCGCCGCCCTGCCCGCGCACTACCCTTACTCCTATGAACAGGCCCAGCTTCTCCCACGTCCGCCCCAGTTTTTCTCATGTTAAACATTGGGTCTTTGACCTCGACAATACGCTCTATCCCCCCTCGGCCCGCCTGTTTGACCAGATCGAGGTGCGGATGACCGATTGGGTGATGGCGTCGCTGCGCGTCGACCGCCCCGAGGCAGACCGCCTGCGCCGCCATTATTGGGCTACCTATGGCACCACTCTGGCGGGGCTGATGCGCGAACATCAGATTGATCCCACCCCCTACCTGACAGATGTGCATGACATCAACTTTGATGCCCTGATCCCCGATCCGCAGCTTGCATCCCACATCCGCGCCTTGCCCGGGCGGCGCATCGTCTACACCAACGGCTCCGCCCCCTATGCGCGCGATGTGCTGAAGGCGCGTGGCTTGGACGGTGTGTTTGATGCCATCTACGGCGTCGAACATGCCGATTTTCACCCCAAACCAGACCGCATCGCGTTTGAGACTGTCTTTGCCAAAGACGCGTTGACCCCTGCATTCGCCGCGATGTTCGAAGATGACAGCCGCAATCTTGCCGCCCCGCACGCCATGGGCATGCAAACCGTGCAT
>JANOFE010000084.1:0-1501 GCA_031413495.1 Pseudorhodobacter sp.
GCCAAGGGCAAAGGCGACCAGCGTTTCGGGCGAGGCGAAATCGGTATCGCCGGTCAATTGGCCCACGATCTTGACGGTCATCGTGGTCATCGCTTCAAACGGGTTCAGCGACAGTTTGGCGGCGGCCCCTGCCCCCATGACGACGATCATCGTCTCACCAATGGCGCGGCTGGCGGCCATCAGAATTGCGCCGACGATGCCCGGAAGTGCTGCTGGAAGCACCACCTCTCGGATCGTTTCGGACCTGGTGGCACCGATGCCCAGCGAGCCGTCGCGCAAGGATTGTGGTACCGCGTTGATGATGTCGTCGGACAAAGATGAGATGAACGGAATGTTCATGATGCCGATGACAAGGCCTGCGGTCATCACGGACGATCCACTATCGCCAAGGCCCAAGGGGGCGGCGAAATAATCACGCAGCAGCGGCCCTACGGTGACAAGCGCGAACAGGCCGAAGACGACGGTTGGGATGCCGGCAATCACCTCGATCAGCGGTTTCACGATGCTGCGGGTGCGTTTGGTGGCGTATTCGGCAAGGTAGATGGCAGCGAACAGGCCGATCGGCACCGACACGATCATTGAGATCAGGCTGATATACATCGTGCCCCAAATTAGCGGCAAGATGCCAAGGTCTGATCCGCCGCGGAAATTCGGCGACCATGTGAGGCTGAAGAAGAAATCCTTGATCGGGTATTTGGAAAAGAAGTCGATGGTTTCCGACAGCATGGAATAGACGATGCCGACGGTGGTCAGAATGGCGATGGACGACGCAGCGATCAACAGACCCTGGACGACGTTTTCAACCCGGTTGCGGGCGCGGAAATCTTTGTTGGTGGCCATGACGGCGAAAACAAATCCGCCAAGCGCCAAAGCAAGGGTCAAGATACTGCGCATAAGCGCGCCGGAGGCTGTCATGCTGCGGTAGGCTTGGGCGGCAGACAGGACCTGCGGTGAGACGTCAGACCCAAGAGCCACGCCGACCGCTGCCAGTTTGGCGCGCACGTCGGTGGAGATATCTGTCGCCTCTAGGGTGGTCATGGTTCCAGTTTCGACCGCAGCATCAAGGCCACCTGCAACACGGCGAACATCGGACACCAGCAATTCAAGCGACGCGCCGTCGGTGATAGTTTCGGGCGGGAAATAGCCGGAAATGCGGGATTCGACCACCATCGGCTGCACAATCAGCCACAGCAGGAGGCCCACAAAAGCTGGAAGGGCAACCATGATCGCACCGTGCCAGCCGTAGTAGTTGGGAAGTGAATGCAGATCTTTGGGGTTGCCCTGGACAGACGCCATAACCTTTTGGCGGCATATGACAAAGGCCGCAAAGCCGAGAACGATAATTGAGATAATTAAAAGTAGAACCGACATTTTCTGTTCCGCCCCCGGAGGAAAGTAGCGCGGGGCGGCGCATGGCACCGCCCCGGCAAGGGTCCGCTTATTCCAGCGGGCCCATTGGTGTTTCAGCAGCGACAGCCGCCTGCGTTGCCGCAAGTTCCGG
>JANOFE010000085.1:0-1510 GCA_031413495.1 Pseudorhodobacter sp.
GCCAAGGGCAAAGGCGACCAGCGTTTCGGGCGAGGCGAAATCGGTATCGCCGGTCAATTGGCCCACGATCTTGACGGTCATCGTGGTCATCGCTTCAAACGGGTTCAGCGACAGTTTGGCGGCGGCCCCTGCCCCCATGACAACGATCATCGTCTCACCAATCGCGCGGCTGGCGGCCATCAGGATGGCACCGACGATGCCCGGAAGTGCTGCGGGAAGCACCACCTCTCGGATGGTTTCGGACCTGGTGGCACCGATGCCCAGCGAACCGTCGCGCAAGGATTGCGGCACCGCGTTGATGATATCGTCGGACAGCGACGAGATGAACGGAATGTTCATGATGCCGATCACCAAGCCTGCCGTCATGACCGATGATCCGCTGTCACCAAGGCCCAAGGGGGCGGCGAAGTAATCGCGCAGCAAGGGGCCGACGGTGACAAGGGCGAACAGGCCAAAGACAACTGTGGGGATACCCGCGATAACCTCGATCAACGGTTTCACGATGCTGCGGGTGCGTTTGGTGGCGTATTCGGCAAGGTAGATGGCGGCGAACAGGCCGATCGGCACCGACACGATCATCGAGATCAGGCTGATATACATTGTGCCCCAGATTAGCGGCAAGATGCCAAGATCAGACCCGCCCCGGAAGTTGGGCGACCATGTGAGGCTGAAGAAGAAATCCTGAATCGGGTATTTGGTGAAGAAATCAATCGTCTCGGACAGCATGGAATACACGATGCCGACGGTGGTCAGGATCGCGATGGACGAGGCCGCAATCAGCAGGCCTTGTACCACATGTTCCACCCGGTTGCGGGCGCGGAAATCCTTGTTGGTGGCCATGACGGCAAAGGCAAAACCACCAACGGCCAAAGCAATCGTCAGGATCATGCGCAGCAATGCGCCGGTTGACGTCAGGCTTCGATAGGATTGCGCGGCAGACAACACCTCGGGTGATACGTCTGCGCCCAGTGCCACGCCCACTTTGGCCAGCCTGGCACGCACATCTGTTGACCCGTTGGCAAGATCGGCGGCCTCTTGTGCCATCATCGTGCCGGTTTCAACCAAGGCATCAAGGCCACCAGCCACACGGCGGACATCGGACATCAACAGTTCAAGCGATGCGCCCTCTGTGATCAGTTCGGGGGGGAAGTAATCTGAAATGCGGCTTTCCACGACCATTGGCTGGGCGATAAGCCATAGTATCAAGCCCACAAAAGCCGGAAGGGCTGTCATGATCGCGCCGTGCCAGCCGTAATAGTTTGGGAGGGAGTGCAAATCGCGTGGATTGCCTTGAACAGAGGCCATAACCTTCTGGCGGCAAACCACAAAAGCGGCAATCGCCAGCGTCAAAACAACGATCAAAAGTAAAAGAACCGACATTTTCTGTTCCGCCCCCGGAGGAAAGTAGCGCGGGGCGGCGCATGGCACCGCCCCGGCAAGGGTCCGCTTATTCCAGCGGGCCCATTGGTGTTTCAGCAGCGACAGCCGCCTGCGTTGCCGCAAGTTCCGG
>JANOFE010000086.1:0-13757 GCA_031413495.1 Pseudorhodobacter sp.
TTCAAGCAACGGAACCATCGGTGCGGTTGCAATACCAAACGCCAAATTTTGCGAAACTGCTGTCATCTTCTTCCACGACTTCTGCCGAACCTCTGCCGTTATTGCCGCAACGGGTTACCACTTGTTTACCGCCAAAGGGCCATAGTCCGAAAAATGTGAAATAACTTTGGTTTTGATATGCGCATCAGCGACCCGGTGTTACCCCAAGCCCTGCCCCCCAAAGGCGATGCTCTTCGCAAACAGGCGCAAGCGCTGGAAGCGGCCTTTTTGGCCGAAATGTTGGCCCACACGGGGCTTGATGCGGCCAGCGAAGGCTTTGGTGGCGGCATCGGCGAAGATCAGTTTGGATCATTCTTACGCGAAGAACAGGCCAAGTTGATGGTTGCACGCGGGGGAATCGGCCTTGGTGAAAGCCTTTTCCGCGCCCTGTCGGAGCGAAGCAATGACTGATGTGATGCGTTTGGAACTGGCTTTGGACCGCGTTTATGCAGCACTTCTGGTGGCAGATTTCAACGAACTTCCTAAAATTGTAACGGAAACGGAAGGTCTGTTGGCGGGTTTTGAAAGCCTGTCCGACACGGCGATTGCCATGCGCCTGCGCCATAAGGCCAATCGCAATAGCCAATGTTTGCTAGCCGCAGCACGCGGGTTGCGCAATGCCCAGCGCCGAATGGCCGAAATGTCGGGCAGCACCACCGTTCTTTCAACCTATACAAGCCTTGGCCAGCGGTCTGACATGGGCGTCGGCCCCGGCAGCCTGACCCAGCGGCTGTGAGCAATCAATCAAATCCTAATCATTGCAAAGGGTCGCCTTAGCAAAGCGTTAGAACTTCAGCCTCATTTCTGAAGGGGCATTCCAAGACGGGGTGGCGCGTCAGGGGCTACCTTCACGCATGGCATGAAAGCCTGTTTTGCCGCCGATAAGGCTGGTTCACCGCGCCGAGCGCAAAGCGCAGGCCATAGATAAGGAAACGACAATGTCGTCCATTTTGACCAATACCGGTGCCATGGTTGCACTGCAGTCGATGAAAAGCATCAATAAAAACCTCGGCATGGTTCAGGCCGAAATTTCAACCGGTAAATCGGTGTCCAGCGCCAAGGATAACTCGGCCGTATGGGCGATTTCCAAGGTCATGGAATCCGATGTGAAGGGTTTTAAGGGCATCAGTGACAGTTTGGCACTGGGGTCTTCGACCGTAACTGTTGCGCGCAAAGCATCTGAAACGGTGACGAACCTGTTGACGGAAATCAAAGGCAAGATCGTTGCGGCGCAGGAATCCAACGTGGACCGTGGCAAGATTCAAACCGATATCGTGGCGCTGCGCGATCAGATCACGTCGGTGGTTGGTGCGGCACAATTCAACGGGCTGAACCTTGTTGACGGGTCGCAATCCACAGTCAACGTGCTGTCATCGTTGGATCGTAGCGGCACCAGCGTGACCTCCAGCAGCATCGCAATTGACGCGCAAAACCTGTCAACCACAGCGGGTGCTGCCTTGACAGCCGGCGGCGGCACATTGAGCGCCGCCAGCGTATCTACAGGGACGCCACAAACCCTGAACGGCTTTGCGTTTCAGGGGGCTGGGGCTGCACTGGCAAAGAATGCACCAACTGCGGTACCTGGCACATTGACGGCGCTGATCGAGGGCGATCAGATCAGTCTGAAAATCGGCTCGACCGAAGGCAAGTATGTGGTGCAAAAAGGTGATACGGCGGATTCGTTGGTCAGCGGGCTGAAAAGTTCCCTAACCGCAAACGGCCTGTCAGACACCGATTTCACGCTGTCGCTGGGAACGGGCGCTTTGACCGTGGCCAACAATACCAACACGGCGGCAGCCCTGTCTATCTCAACAACCCGGGGGACCGGGGCGTTGGCGGGCCTGAACACCATTGATGTGGAAACAGCCCCCGCCGCAGCATTGACGGCAATCGAAGGCATGATCGATTCGTCGATTGATGCGGCTGCGTCTTTTGGTTCCGACCAAAAGCGGATCGAGATCCAGAAAGAATTTGTCGGTGAATTGACCGATGCGTTGAAAGCGGGGATCGGGTCGCTGGTGGATGCGGACATGGAAGAAGCATCGGCACGCCTGCAGTCGCTGCAGGTGCAACAGCAGCTTGGCACGCAGGCGCTGTCTATCGCCAATCAGGCGCCGCAGAACGTGCTGTCGCTGTTCCGGTAATGGCATCGGCTGGGGCGCCTGATCGGGTGCCCCAGACACTTCTCTGATCGCAACTGCCACCGGCTCCATCGCCCTTTGCCCGAAAGACCCCATTCGTGAACACACATAACATGGCACATACGGCCTATGGCCGCCCGCAAACTCCGGTGCGGTCACAGCGCAGCATCGAATACGACCTGTTCGCCCGCGTCACCAAACGGCTGACCGCCGCATGGGCCGCCCGCGCCCAGGATTTTGCGGGCCTTGTGCGCGCTTTGCACGACAACACCACCATGTGGCGCACGCTGGCATCCGATGTGGCCGAGCCTGAAAATGGCCTGCCAAAGGCGCTGCGTGCCCGGCTGTTTTATCTGTATGAATTCACTGCCCAGCACAGCCCGAAAATTCTGGAAGATCAGGCCAGTATCGAGGTGTTGGTTGATATCAACACCGCCGTCATGCGCGGCTTGCGTGGTGAGGGTACGGGGATATGAGCGGCTTGGTCCTGAAACTTGGCCCGCATGAGCGGGTTTTAATCAACGGTGCCGTGATCGAAAACGGTGAACGCCGCTCTCGTCTGGCCGTGATGACGCCAAACGCCAATATTTTGCGCCTGCGCGATGCCATTCACCCCGAAGAAGTGAATACCCCGGTGCGCCGTGTCTGCTATATCGCGCAACTGGTGCTGTCAGGCGATGCGGCCCCTGCCGACGCCCGCATGCAATTGCTGCGCGGTATCGAACAGCTAAGTCAGGTGTTGATCGACTATGACAGCCGCAATCTGCTGTCTCAGGCGACGGCGGCTGTGCTGGAAGATCAACATTATCAGGTGCTAAAGGCTTTGCGCAGTCTGCTTCCGCGCGAAGAACGGCTGCTGGCCGCGCGGCCCGCATGAGGGTGCGATGACCTTTTCGCCGATCGTACCCTTTGGTGGCTTTGCGGGTTGGGCGTTTCTGAAACGCACAATGCCCGCCCAGCGCGCCACCTTTGACACGACGGCCACGCTGAAGCGGGAAGAAGACTATTTCCGCGCCAACATCGGCAAGGTCAACTCTGCCGAAGATCTGGTAAAAGACCGCCGTCTGTTGCAAGTGGCGCTTGGGGCTTACGGGTTGGAAAGCGATATCAACAACAAGTATTTCATCAAAAAGGTGTTGGCGGACGGCACTTTGACGGACGGAGCTTTGGCCAACCGACTTGCCAACAAACAGTATGAAAAACTGTCTGCCGCTTTTGGCTTTGGCGATTTTTCTACGCCCCGCAACAAGCTGTCGGATTTTGCGGATAAAACGCTTGCGCTATACAAGGAACGGCAGTTTGAAACAGCTGTTGGCGATCAAAACAGCGATTACCGGATCGCGATGAACGCAGAACGTGAATTGCCGGCGCTGGCCAAAAAGTCCGGCAGCGAAGACACACTTTGGTACACGGTGCTTGGTAATATCCCGCTGCGCCGGGTGTTTGAACGTGCGCTGGGCCTGCCGCAAAGCTTTGGCACCATTGATCTTGATCAGCAACTCTCAACAATGAAAACCCGGCTTGAGGCGCGGTTCGGATCAGATTCCGTGCGCCAGTTTTCCGACCCGGCAAAGGTTGAAAGCATCATTCGCCGCTTTTTGGTGCAATCTGATGTGGCAAATGCGTCTGCCGGGTCATCGCGCGCATCTGCCGCCTTACAACTGCTGCAATCGGGCGGGTTCAGAACCAAATCGTTTTGAACAGATACGCAAATCTGAAGGTTGCAGTTTATGTCCCGTTTGATTGCAAGGCCTCAGCCAGCCGCGCAAAACTGCCTTCAATCCCGGTTTCAGGTGCCGCCTCGGCCAGATAGGCATCCAATGCAGGCCAAACCTTGATCGCCCTATCCACCAGCGGATCAGACCCCGGCACATAAAGCCCGGCTTGTATCATCATTTCCGCCCGGTCCCATGCGCCCAGCAATCGCCGCGCCTCGGCAATCAGCAGGTTTTCATCCGCCGTTGCCGCATCGGGCAGGCTGCGTGACACTGACCGCAACAGATCAATCGCCGGATAGCGCCCGCGTTCAGCGATTTTGCGGTCCATCACAACATGGCCGTCCAAGACACCGCGCAAAATATCTGCCACCGGTTCATCCATGTCCGACCCCGGCACCAGAACCGAAAACACCCCTGTAATATCGCCCGACCCTTCCGGCCCCGGCCCGGATCGTTCTGCCAAAGACATGATCGCATGTGAAACCGATGGCGGGTAGCCGCGCAAACTGGGCTCTTCGCCCCCTGCCAACGCAATCTCGCGGTGGGCTTCGGCAAAACGGGTGATGCTGTCTGCCAGAAACAGCACCTGCAAACCCTGATCGCGGAAATGTTCGGCCACGGCCATCGCGGCCCAAGCACAGCGACGACGCAAAAGCGGCGATTGATCGGATGTGGCAGTAACCACCACAGACCGTGCCATGCCCGCAGGCCCAAGCACTTTTTCAGTAAACTCGCGCAGTTCCCGCCCGCGTTCACCGATAAGCGCAATCACCACCACATCAGCGGCCACACCTTGCGCAAACTTGGCCAGAAGCGACGATTTACCAACACCCGAGCCCGCAAAAAGCCCGATTCTCTGCCCGCGCGCCAATGGCAACAGCGTATCAAACACCGCCACCCCGGTTTCCAGACGCGGGCCGATGCGGCGGCGGGTGGCAGCAGCGGGAGCATCAGCACGCAAAGCGCGTGGATTTGCGCCGCGCTGCAACGGGCGCCCATCAAGCGGGCGGCCCATCGGATCAATGATCCGGCCAATCCAACTGTCATCGGGCGAAATGTCGGCGGCACCTACCAGATCAACCGCATCGCCGATGGCAAGTCCTTCGGCAGAACCATCAGGCAAAATAGTGGCTCCGTCCCGCGATAGGCGCAGCACCTCGCCGCCAATACTGCCCGCGGTGCCACGGATCAAAACCCGGTCACCCAAGGTCGCAGCGCGCTGCAACCCGGTCACCCGCAAGGTGCCGCGCCCCAGTTCCACCACTCGACCAATACGGGTGGTCAGCGGGACATTCGCTATTTCAGACACCAGATTTGCAAAAATATCGGCCACGGGAATCTCCCTTTGTTCTTCGCTTACTCTTTCTAAAGGAATCACCCTTAAGCCTTGGTGAAGTTGGTCGAGGGAGAAGCCCCGATGTTTGAGAAACTCGAAATCACCGCGATGGCGCAGGCCATGGCATCCCATGCGGGGGCACGCCTAGGGGCGATTTCCCAGAACATGGCGAACGCCGATACGCCGGGTTACAAGGCGCGCGATGTGGCCGATTTTACCACGGTGTGGGAGGCAAGCCATGGCGGTGCCATGCGGTCCACGCGCGCAGGGCATCTTGGCGCTGACGCGCAAACCATGACGGCAGTTGCCATTTCCGGCAGCGGCGCATCCGCCCCCAACGGCAATTCGGTGTCCTTGGAAGGTGAGATGGTCAAAGCGGTGGAAGTGCGCCAGCAGCACGACATGGCGCTGGCGATCTACCGCAACACATCGGCCATCATCCGCGCCTCGCTTGGTCGGCGGTAGGGGGGCATAGATGAGCGATCTTTTGAAATCTTTGGCTTTCGCCGCATCGGGAATGGAGGCGCAATCCATGCGGTTGCGCCATGTGTCCGAGAACATCGCAAACGCCGATACCCCCGGTTACCACCGCAAAACCATGGCATTTGATGCGTCCAGTGAAACTGGGCTGGTAGTGGCGGGGCCGGTGAAACTGGACCGCAGTGAATTGGTTAAAATCTACGATCCGGGCCATCCGTTGGCCGATGCAACCGGTCACTATGATGGATCGAATGTCGATCTGGTGATCGAAATCGCTGATGCGCGCGAAGCGCAGCGCAGCTACGAGGCGAACCTGAAGATGTTCGATCAGGCGCGGCAAATGACGCAAAGCCTGTTCGAATTGTTGCGAAGGTAGAAAGGGTCCAGAATGCATATCAGAACATCAATCGCGGCACAAAGTTATGCGCAAGCCCGGTCCGCTGCCGCCCCAAAGGCGCAGGCGGGCGGGGCCGAGGCGGGCTTTGGCAAACTGGTTGGCAGCTTTGCTGAAACGTTGGCGCGGGGCGAGCAAACCGCAAAATCCGCGATGACGGGCGGGGCCGATCCGCATTCGCTGGTGCAGGCTTTGGCGGCATCGGAACTGGCGGTGGAAACCGCCGTCACCGTGCGCGACAAGGTTGTTGAGGCGTATCAGGAAATTCTGAGGATGCCGGTATGACCGAAGCCGCGATATTTGATACTTTGCGCCAAGGCCTGTGGATTGCCGTGGTCATTTCCGCCCCGCTTTTGACGGTAGCCTTGGTTGCAGGCGTGGCGGTTGGCCTGTTCCAAGCGCTAACCTCGGTGCAGGAAATGACGCTGACATTCGTGCCAAAAGTGGGCGCAATGTTGGTCGTGTTCTGGGTGTCGATGAGCTTTATGACATCAACCCTCGTCAGCTTTTTCCAGGGGCATATCATTCCCCTGATTGCAGGGGGCTGAAGCTATGGATGCGGCAGGATATACCACGCTGACAAGGCAAGCGGGCCTGATGCGTGAAATGCAGGTGGTGGCCAATAACATCGCCAATATCTCGACCAACGGGTTTCGGCGCGAAGGCGTGATCTTTGCAGAATATGTCGCAGACCTTGATGACGGGCCGTCGCTTTCCATGGCGCATGGCACCGGGCGGATGGTCGATCTGGGGCAGGCAGGGCTAAGCCAAACCGGCGGCAGTTTCGATTTCGCCATTCAGGGCGATGGGTTTTTCCTGATCGACACGCCGCAGGGCCAACAACTGACGCGGGCGGGCAGTTTTACGCCGTCTGCCGAGGGTGAATTGGTCACGCCTGACGGCTTTCGCTTACTCGATCAAGGCGGCGCGCCTGTGTTTGTGCCGCCGGATGCGGGAAAAGTGGCAATGGGGTCAGACGGCACGCTATCGGCCAATGGCGTGCCTTTGGGCAAAATCGGGCTGTGGCAACCGGTGGACCCGCTGCAGTTGCAGCACCAGTCAGGCACCAGTTTCGCCTCCCCCAGCGGGGTAGAACCGGCCACCGGCGGCACCGTGATGCAGGGGTATCTGGAAGACAGCAACGTCGATGCCGTGTCTGAAATTGCCCGCATGATCACCGTGCAGCGCGCTTATGAATTGGGCCAGACGTTCCTTGACCGTGAAGATGCCCGTGTGCGCGATGTCGTGCAAACGCTGGGAAGGTAGGAGCCTTAGATGAAAGCCCTTCAAATCGCCGCCAGCGGGATGAGCGCACAGCAGATGCGGGTGGATGTGGTGTCCAACAACCTGGCCAACATGTCGACCACGGGCTACAATGCCCGGCGCGCCGATTTCGCCGATCTGCACTATCAACAGCTTGCAAGGCCGGGCTCAGTGACCGCCGAAAATGGCACTGTGCTGCCCACCGGTGTGCAAATTGGCCTTGGCGTGCGGCCATCAGCGGTATCGGTTGTGCTGGCGCAAGGCTCGCTTACCCAAACCGGCGGCGATCTGGACGTGGCCCTTGAAGGCAAGGGGTATATCGAGGTTACGCTGCCTTCGGGCCTGTCGGCCTATACCCGCGACGGCGCGCTGAAACGCACGGGCGACGGGTTGATCGTGACTTCTGACGGCTTTCACGTGGCCCCCGGCATCACCATTCCATCTGATGCGCGCAGCTTGTCGGTGAACGCGGACGGTGAGGTTTAC
Organism: Pseudorhodobacter sp.; assembly: GCA_031413495.1. Classification (GTDB taxonomy): domain Bacteria; phylum Pseudomonadota; class Alphaproteobacteria; order Rhodobacterales; family Rhodobacteraceae; genus JACMNW01. The sequence goes on from JANOFE010000086.1 coordinate 7,858, forward strand.
GCCTATTTCAACGACCGCGTGGAACCCGAATTGCTGGGCCAGTTCAACCTTGCCGGTTTCACCAATGAAAAGGGGTTGGAGGCGATGGGATCGAACCTGTTTCTGGAAACGCCCGCCTCCGGCCCCGCGCGAGTGGGCACGCCTGGGCAAGACGGGCTTGGCACCCTGCGGCAGGGTTATCTTGAGGAAAGTTCGGTAGATGCGGTGCGCGAAGTGACGGAACTGATCAAGGCGCAACGGGGATATGAGCTGAACGCAAAAGTCATCACCGCCGCCGATCAAATGCTGTCAGCCACCACGCAGGTGCGCTGATGTGGCGGATTTTGTTTCTGATCCTGCCCGAACTGGCGTTGGCTGACAGCCTTGTCGCCACCCGCACCATTCGTGCGCAAAGCGTGGTGCAGGCGGATGACGTAACGCTGGTGGCGGCGACTATTCCGGGTGCGCTGGCTGGGGTGGAAGGTGCCGTCGGGCTGGAAGCGCGGGTAGCCATTTACGCAGGCCGCCCTATCAAGGCCGCCGATCTGGGCCCGCCTGCGCTGATCGACCGCAATCAGATTGTCTCGCTTTCCTACCAGTCGGGTGGCCTTGCCATTCTGACCGAGGGCCGCGCCTTGGCCCGGGGCGGCGCGGGTGATGTGATCCGTGTGATGAACATAGCCTCACGCAGCACTGTGTCGGGGCGTGTGGCCCCAGATGGCACCGTGCATGTGGGCCCGAATTTCTAAAGCTTAGCTCTAAAGGACCTGTCGATGAAATATCTTTTGTTTATTTTTCTTGTGCTTGCGGGCTGTGGGCGGCTTGATCAGGTGGGCCGCGCGCCTGCATTTGAACCCTTGGAAGGCAGCTATCAACATCACGCACTGTATTCCGCAGGGCTTCCTGAGGAAACCGAAGCAAGCGGCCCAACCGACGCGTCATCGCTGTGGACGGCGGGCGAAAGCTCGCTTTTTGGCGACCGGCGGGCCGGTGGGCGCGGTGACATTCTGACTGTGGTGATCGAGATCGACGAAAAGGCAGAGATTTCAAATTCATCGGGACGCAGCCGGTCTGGCAAGGAAAAGCTTGGTATCCCTTCGCTTTTGGGTATCCCGCAGCGGCTTGATACCATTCTGCCCGATGGTGCGAGCATGGCCGATGCGGTCAGCGCGACATCGTCATCGTCTTATCAAGGCAACGGGTCTGTTGCGCGCAATGAAAAACTGACGCTACGGGTGGCTGCTACGGTTGTTGAAGAACTGCCCAATGGGGTGCTGCGCATTGAGGGGCGGCAGGAGGTGCGGGTGAACAACGAACTTCGCGAATTGATAGTGACCGGCTATGTGCGCCCGGTGGATGTATCGCGCCAGAACGAGATCACCTATGACAAGATCGCAGGTGCACAAATTTCCTACGGCGGGCGAGGGCAGATATCGGATGTGCAGCAACCGCGTTACGGCCAACAGGTGGCTGACGTGCTGTTGCCGTTCTGACCGCCATGAAAAAATTGATCCTTCCCTTGATCCTTGGGCTGATCGGTCTTGGCGCAGGTGTTGGCACAGGGGTTTTCCTGCGTCCCGCGCCTGACGCGGATCATGCCGAGATGGCGCCAGAAGAACCTGCGACACCGCCCGAATACGTAAAACTGAACAATCAGTTTGTTATTCCGGTCGTTGAAGATGGCCATGTGTCGGCACTTGTGGTGCTTGCCCTTAGCCTTGAAGTGACCACCGGCAGCACAGAGGCCGTCTTTGCGACAGAGCCAAAACTGCGCGATGTGTTTTTGCAGGTGCTGTTTGATCACGCCAATGCAGGCGGCTTTAAGGGGTCGTTCACCGATGCGTCAAACCTTGTGGTGCTGCGTCAGGCCTTAAAAGAGGTGGCGATGCAGGTGCTGGGCGATGCGGTGAAAGACGTGCTGATCGTCGATATTGCGCGGCAAGACAGCTAACCCAATTTGGCCTGAACGCCGCGCAATGCCTGATCTTTGCCAAAAGCCTGGCCCGCTGCATCGCGGGCTATGTGCAGATCAGCGGTCTGACGCGCCAGCACAAGATTGATTTCCGCCCGCCGCAAGTCTGCCCAAAGTTGATAGCGCAGCGCTGCCTGATGGGCCGCAACCGGCGACAGGTCGGTTGCAGGCGCAGCCTTGTTCAGGCTGGCCAACAGATCAAGGCTATGTTGGCGTTTGGCTGCCGCCGCGCGCAGATCGGCAAGTTTCACATCCAGGAGCAGCTGGGTAATCTGCGACAGCCGGACAAGATCTTTTGCTTTGGTCATTTGCGCGCCCTCCTTGCGCGTTTGCGCATGGCTTCCGCAAAGCGGATGGATGCCGCCACGGCGCGGTAATGTTCGGGACGGATTTCTTGGCCCACCTCAATGCTGGCATGCAGCGCCCGTGCCGTGGGCGGATCGGAATGAATGGGAATGCCTGCCTCTGCCGCCTTTTCGCGAATGCGGGCGGCAATTTCATCTGTGCCTTTGGCCAGACAAACCGGCGCTTGGCGGCCTGCGCGGTTCCATTTCAGGGCCACTGCGTAATGGGTGGGGTTCACGATAATGACATCGGCCTTTGGCACATCGGCCAGCATCTGGTTGGTGGCAATATCATAGCCGCGCTGGCGACGTTGCGCCTTCATATGCGAATCGCCGTCCTGATCACGTTGCTCGTCGATCATGTCTTTGCGTGACATCCGGTTTTGCCGGATATGCTGAGCGTGCTGCCAAAAGAAATCTATTCCACCTGTGACAGCGGCGATGATCAAAACCAGCATCATGAAATTGATCAAGAGCCGCATCAACAGCGCACTCGACAGTGCCGGGGCCAGATAAAGCGTGCCGATCACATCATCGGCATGACGCACCAGAAACATCGCAAGAAGCGTCGAAATGACCAAAAGTTTGACAAAGCTTTTGCCAAATTCAAACAGTCCCGTGCGCCCGAACTTTTGCTTGAACGTCGAAATTGGCGATATGCGCGACAATTTTGGTGCCAGTTTGTCTGGCGTGAAGATCAATGTTTTACTGGCCAGAAGATAGGCCAATACGGCCAAGCCCGGCAAAGCAAAAAACGGCAAAACGGCCCATATCATCGACATCATCAGGCTGGCAAAAGGCGCGGCCCCACCGCGCATAAGCAGGGGGGCAAAGGTATCTGCCTGATCCAGCAGAACGGTGCCGACGCCCCCCAAGGTTTGCAGGGATTGCGCGCCAAGCGTGACCGTGGCCAGCAGCAAACCCGCATAACCGAAGGCGGTTGCCAGATCAGCGGAGCGGGCAATTTCGCCCTTGGCTCGTGCATCATCGAGCCGCTTTTGCGACGGGTCGTGTTCCTTTTCGGCGCTGTCATCGCCCGTATCGCCGCTCATGGTGCCACCGCGAATGGGGCGGCAACGTAGCTGTCAATCGCGGAAATCCAGACGGCAAGGGCCAAGGGCGTGACAATAGCCAAAAGTAACAAGCCGCCCAAGGCAAGTGCTGGCGCGCCGACAAAAGACACCATCAGGGTTGGCATCGAACGGTTGATCACGCCAATCGCCACGTTGTAGATCAGCGACGCCACCACAAACGGTGCCGCCAGCGCAAAGGCCAATGAAAAGGCGCGCGCGATTTGGAAAAGCCCCCAATCGGCGGTGTCGGCGGCACCGGGAAACTGGCCTGCGGGCAACGGACCGTAGGACAGGATCAACAGCTCCGCCACATGCAGATGCAGCCCCGCCATCACCGCAAGCGCCAACCCGGCCATGACCAGAAGGTTTGCGATGGCGGGTTGCGGTTCCGGGCCGGTGCCTGCGAACAGCTGGGACAGCGTGGTTGCCTGCGCAATAATGGTGCCCGCGATTTGCAAAGCGATGATGAAAAACCGCAAGCCCGCGCCGATAGCCAACCCTGCGATCACTTCGGTGATCAGTGGCGTCGCTTGGCCAGGTTCAATTGCCACAAGATCGACCGATACGGCAGGGGCCACAACGGCCGTAAAGGCCAATGCCAAAACCAGTTTCACCCGCTGTGGCACGGCCTGTTCGCCAAAGGCGGGCATCAAGGCCATCGCGGCGCCCACCCGCAGGAACACCAAAAATCCGACCCAAAGCACATCTTGCCCAAGGCCGGACAGCTGTGTCGCAAGGGCGATCATTTCGGTCATGCGGGCACTTGGCCTACCATCGCCGGGCGGGCATCCATGCCGATTTCCTCATAGGACAAAACCGGCGCGCCCAAGCCTTTTGCGCCAATGACCGTGCGCAAAAAACGTCTGCGCAGCGTTGATGTCACCAGCGCCGGATAGACCCCGTTTTCCGCCGCCCGGTTCAGCCTATCTGCCAAGCCATTGGCAAGTTTACTGAATTGTTCTGGTGGCAAGGCCACATCGCGTTGCCCGCGATCGCCGTCTATCTGGAAGGCGGCAAAGGTTTTTTCCCATTCCGGTGCCAACTGGATCAGGGGAATAGTGCCATCATCGCGTTTTAATTCGGCCACGATCTGGAAACCGAGCCGTTGGCGCACATGTTCGCAGACCGCTTCCGGCGCGCCAAAACCCCGCGCTTCGGCAATGGATTCTAGAATCAATGGCAGGTTGCGAATGGACACCCGTTCTTCCAGCAGCAATTTCAAGACCGAAAGCAGCAGATCAACCGGCACTTTGTCTGGCACCAATTCATCCAGCAGGCGACGGTTGGCCTCGGCCCGAACCGGGTCTGACAGGGTGACGAATTCGTCCAGCAACCTGCGCAGGCCGCGCAGGGTAAGAAGCCGCGCAAGATTGGTTTTCATCACTTCCAACAGATGTGTGGCCAACACTTCTGGCGGCGACACCACAGTTAGACCGGCAAGGGCCGCATCCTCCTGATCATCCGCCCTGATCCAGCGGGCCGGGGCGCCATAGACGGGTTCTTTCACATCTTCGCCGTCTGGTGCGGATATACCGTCCATCAGCAGGGCCAGAACCCGGTCCGGCACCAGCCGGTCTCGGACCCGTTCCACCCCTTGCAGGCGAATGCGGTAGTTGCCGGGGGCAAGACCCGCCTCATCGGTCAACCGGATTTCTGGCAGGATCAAACCGAATGCCGAGGCCACATGCGTGCGCATATTGGCTATTCGCGCCTCCAGCCCGGTTGCAGGATCAAGCACCATCGCCACCAGATTGGGGGCAAATTCGATGTGGATATCATCAAAATCCAGAATATCGCCCATCTGGCGCGGGCGTGGGGGTTCGGCCAAAACCGGCGCAGCACCGGGCGGTTTGTGCGCGGCCTGATAGCCAAAATAGGCCGCCACCCCCAGCGCGGCCGCCCCCAGCATGAACGGCACGAACGGCATGCCGGGCACAATTGCGAACACCGCCATAAGGGTGGCAACCGTGCCAAGCGCGCCGGGATAACGGCCAAGCTGAGCAAAAAACGACACGTCCGTTGCGCCCTTTGTGCCGCCGCGCGCCAGCAAAAGCGCCACCGCGACCGAGATGATAACCGCCGGAATCTGGCTGACCAAGCCTTCGCCAACGGTTAGAATGGCATAGGTTTCAAAGGCAAGACCAAAGGGCATGTCATGCACGGCGACGCCCATGATCAAGCCAACAATAATGTTCAGCGCCGTGATCAGCAAACTGGCCACCGCATCACCCTTGACAAATTTTGACACACCATCAAGTGACCCGAAGAAGTTCGTCTCGGCCAGTTCCTGTTCACGCCTGCGTTTCGCTTCGGCGTGGTCAATCGCACCCGCGGCCATATCGCTGTCGATGGCAAGTTGTTTGCCCGGCATGCCATCAAGCGCAAACCGCGCGCCCACTTCGGCCATGCGGCCCGCGCCTTTGGTGATGACCACAAAATTGACGATCATCAGCACCAGAAAAATCACGACGCCCAGCAAAACATTGCCGCCCATAATAAAATTGGCAAAGCCTTCGATCACATGGCCCGCGG
>JANOFE010000087.1:0-3474 GCA_031413495.1 Pseudorhodobacter sp.
AGATCGCCAAGGTTGACGCGGCGTGGCGCGATCTCGGGCAGAAGATCATCGTCAGGATCACCCGGCTCTTCAGGGGTCAAAGCTTCGACCAGACTGTCGATTTCTGCCACTTCAAAGCCGATCACACCGATATCAAAACCGATATCTTCGGTGGCGAGCAGGCCTTGCAGTTCTTGTGCAAGAAGCTCTTCATCCCAACCGGCATTCAGCGCCAGCTTGTTGTCGGCAATCACATAGGCCCGCTTCTCAGCCTCGGTCATATGTTCAATGCGGATGCAGGGGACAGTTTCCAACCCGAGGCTCTTGGCGGCCTCGACCCGGCCATGACCTGCAAGGATCGTGTTCGTCTGGTCGATCAGCACTGGGTTGGTAAAGCCGAAAGTCCGGATCGACTCTGCGATCTGTTTCAGCTGTTTTTTGGAATGGGTCCGGGCATTGCGCGCCCACGGGCGGAGACCGCCGGGGGCGAGGTGTTCGATGGTGTTGGGCATTTGGGGTCTCCCTGTGATCAACGACTGAATCGGGCCACAATGGCGTCCGCCTTCGTAAGATATACCTGCCGCTTGCGTTCGTCAATCGCAGAGGTATATAATTGTAAGATGTATCATACGGCGGGAGGACTCGGGGTATGACCCTAAACGAACGGCTGTTTGACCTGCGACAGGGCGCGCAAGTCTCGCTTCAGAAGCTTGCCGACGCAGTTGGCGTGTCGAAGGCGCATATCTGGGAATTGGAAAAGGGACGAACGGCCAATCCGTCTTTTGAGCTGGTGCAGAAACTGGCCGCTTTCTTTGGTGTTACGGCAGAGGAGCTGATTGGGGTTGCCGAAGCGCCCCTGCCTGAAGATCAACAAATCCAGCGTATTCACCGCGATCTGAAAGACCTCACCCCCCGCGACCGCGGCATCATCGAAGAAATGGTAAAGTCGATGCGGGCGCTCCCCCCCAGTTCGGAGTAACGCCCTGCAGCTCGACCGTGTTGATTTTGCTGACATTCACGCGCCGCAACTTCTGGCGCGAAGCTTGCACAAGCATATCGGCCCGCTGAACGGCGCTGTGCCTGTTGACCAGATTGCGAGAGCCCTCGGGATAGAGGACATCCGGCGCGAGGCGCTTGATGGCTGTGAGGGCGTTTTATTGACGGACAGAATGCGCAGCCGCGGCAGCATTCTCGTCAACAGCAGGCGAGGGCCACAGGCTGCGCGGTTTGGCATTGCGCATGAGCTCGGTCATTTTTTGCTGGAAAGGCATGAGCTTGGGTTGGGGGGTACGTTTACTTGCACACAAGGGGATTTGCGCGAGACGCGGACCGCGCGGCAGAACAAAAGCCAGGAGGTCGAGGCCAATGAATTCGCCATCGGACTTCTGGTGCCTGATAATTTGCTTTTGCCTTTCTTGAAGCTGCAACCCGAGATCAGCGCAGCGACTGCCTTGCGCACGAAACTCGATATCAGCCTTGAGGCCGCCATGCGCTGTCTGATCGAGCGGCATGATGAACCTGTCGCAGCGGTGTGGTCGAAGGACGGCAAGATCCGATACGCGGTTCGTGGCAAGGCGTTTCCATGGATCGAGCGCGGGCGCGGTCAGATGGTTTCTTCGCTAAGCAGCACGGCTGCTGCACTCCTTGCGGACGGGGTTGGCACAACATCGATGCGGGAAGTGGCGCCTGCGGCCTGGACACTCGCTGACATTCCTGAACTTTTTGAAGAGGTTCGCATCGGTAAAGACGGACATACCCTGACCTTGCTTTGGGCCACACTTTCCGACGCATCCGATCAGGACGGCGTAGAAGACTAGGGGCGGCTTCCCTTCCAGAATTAGACGCTTTTCCAGTCATTTACACCAGAAGAATGGCGGTATGTCCGAACGTTCACTGGACTTCCTTACCCAACCGAGCGTTGCTGTGGCCATCGCCTGGCGTCGTCCGGGCTCGTCCCGGTACCAGGGCGCGGCACTTTGCCCGCCCGAGGAACCGGAGACAGACCGTGACAATTCCCCCGAACACCGCCCGGCAAAGCTCTGCCGCATTTGCCCCGCGCCCGACCAAGGCAGCACAGCTGCGCACGCGCCTTGCAGAACCCGGCGGGGCCTCGCTGTCCGAGATGATGCAGTTCACCGGCTGGCAGGCGCATACGCTGCGCGCGGCCTTGACTGGGTTGCGCAAGACAGGCGTTATCCTCACCCGCCGCCGTGAAGGTGGAGAAACAATTTATGCAATCGACCTGGCGGGACCGGCGCGCACAACGGACAGGGAAGTTGCGCATGGTGCAGCCAGGAAAAGTGGCGATTCCGGCATCGAAACAAATGTACCGCAGGTCCCGCCTGATGCGACGCGCGGACTGCCGGATGCGGTGATCTCAGAATCTGACAAAGGTGCAGCATGATCACACTTGCCGATCTCGATGTCATGGACCGGGCGGGTCTGTCGCAGCTTTGGTCCGACCTGCTTGGCGGCGAGGTGCCGCCAAAGATGAGCCAGCCAATGCAGCGCCGATTTCTGTCCTATGAGATTCAAGCCCGTGATCATGGCGGGTTGCCTCCTGCGTTGGTTGCGCGGCTCGAACGCATTTCCCAAGGCGACGCGCGCAAAGCCTCGCCCATGGTCCGACCCGGTGGGCGATTGCTGCGGGCGTGGAATGGCACCACCCATGTGGTCGATGTTATGCCCGACGGGTACCTGTGGAATTGCGCGCGCCACCGATCGCTTTCCGCCATAGCCCGCGCCATCACCGGTGCCCGCTGGTCGGGCCCGCGGTTCTTTGGGTTGTTGCGTAAGGAGCTCGGGGACGGCCGAACCGAGACTGGCGTCAAAAGCCCGGCGCGCAAGAGCAACAACGGCAGCGCAGCCACAGGCGAGTCGGGGTCAGGATCTCGCACTCACGCTGGCTTAGGTAAGGTAGCCCCGGCTCGGCCAGAACATTCCGCCGTGCACAGGGGCGCTGCCAAATGACCCACAAGCCCGCGATCCGCTGTGCGATCTACACCCGCAAATCCTCAGATGAGGGTCTTGATCAGGCCTTCAACTCGCTCGATGCCCAGCACGAAGCCTGTGCCGCCTATATTGCCAGCCAGCGCCATGAAGGGTGGAAGCTTGTCCCCGACCGCTTTGATGATGGGGGGTTGTCAGGCGGCACCTTGGAGCGCCCGGCCCTGCAACGTTTGCTGGCCGAGATCGATGCTGGCCGCATCGGCATGGTGGTGGTTTACAAGATCGACCGGTTGACGCGGTCACTCGCGGACTTCGGTCGCCTTGTTGAGAGGCTCGACGCCAAGGGCTGTTCCTTTGTCTCTGTGACGCAGGCCTTCAACACCGCCACCTCAATGGGGCGGTTGACCCTGAACGTGCTGTTGTCCTTTGCACAATTTGAGCGCGAAGTGACGGCTGAGCGTATCCGCGACAAGATCGCGGCGTCCAAAAAGAAGGGGCTCTGGATGGGTGGCAGCCTGCCCCTCGGCTATGACAGCCATCCCGATC
>JANOFE010000088.1:0-10401 GCA_031413495.1 Pseudorhodobacter sp.
TGCTGTTGGACGAGCCGACCCGCGGCATTGATATCGGGGCCAAGGATGAGATTTACGATCTGATCGGGCAGCTTGCCGATAATGGCATTTCCGTTCTTCTGGCCAGTTCCGAAATCCCCGAGCTGCTGTCGATCTGTGATCGGGTGATGGTGCTGTGCGAAGGCCGGATCACCGGCATCTTGGGGCCAGATGAGATGACCCTTGATGCGATCAAACAATTGGCAATGCAGTTTGAATAAGGGGCCAAGGGCAAAATCATGATTTCAGGGCAGGACCGGATGGCAAAGCAACCGCTGATCAAAGACGCCAATGATACCGGCTCCTGGGCGGCTGCGGGTCTGCGCCTGATCCTGCGGTCCAAACTTTATTGGGGGTTGGGATTTTTGCTGCTGTTTGGGGCGCTGTCGTCGCCCGTGACGTCGAAGGGCGTGAATATCTTTTTGTCGCTGGGTAATCTGACGGATGTGCTGCGTCAGGTTTCGGTTACTGGAATTGTTGCTGTCGGCATGACGCTGGTGATCCTGATTGCGGGCATTGATTTGTCCGTCGGATCCATTCTTGCTCTTGGAACCGTGATCTGCGCCATGCTGCTGACCCAGGAAGGCTGGACCACCGCCAGCTATCTTGGCGTGCCCGCCGTCGGTGCGATCATGTTTGTGTGCAGCTGGGCGGTCATCAACGTTATTCGTGGCTTTATCCGAACCAAAGGCACCAAAGGCGGGCCACCTGCCAGCCCGGCCATCACTGCCCTTACCGTGTTGGTCTGCGCTGGGGTGGCCACGGCGCTGATGATGTGGCTGTCCGCGCAAGTGCCCGGCAAGTTTGGCGTTCTTGCGGTGTTGATCACTGTGCCCTGTGTTTGCGCGGTGTTTGGCGCGATAAACGGCGCGTTGATTGTTTATGGCCGTCTGCAACCTTTTATCGTGACCCTTGCCATGATGGTAGGGGCGCTGGGGCTGGCCCGATTGATCGCGGGGCAGGATACGGCGGTCTATCCGGTTTATACCGGAACAAATGCGACCGAAAATTTTGAGGTATTGCGTACTCTTCTTTGGGGCATCATTCCGGTTCCGGGACTGTTCTTTCTGGCCGTCCTTGCGATTTTCTATGGCCTGACCCGGTTCACCACATTTGGCCCCTATCTGTTGTCGATCGGGGGTAACGAACAGGCATCCCGGATGGCCGGCATCAACGTCAACCGGATCAAGATCGCCACCTATACGACTTGCAGCGCTTTGGCGGGGCTGGCGGGCATCCTATACGTGGCGCAGTTCCGACAAGGTAAACCGGATGCGGGCATGGGGTTGGAACTTGACGCCATTGCCGCAGTGGTGATCGGCGGCACCAGCCTGATGGGGGGCAAGGGATCGGTGATCGGAACTATGGTTGGGGTGCTGATCTTCGGCTTTTTGGGCAATATCCTGCAACTTAACAACATCGACAGCAATTCTCAGCTGGTCCTGAAGGGCGCGATCATCATCGCCGCCGTGCTGCTTCAGGAAGGTCAGTTGGGTGTGATCTTTTCAAAACTTAGGAAACCCTAAGCCAGAAAGGCAGAGGCTCTAGCCCCGGATTGTGGAAGGTCGCGAGGCTAGAGCGAACAACAAACGGCACATCAGTGCCCTTCATCGAACAAGGAGACTGTTATGAATAGACGGAAATTTGGCAAGGGGCTTTCCTTGCTTTCGGCAGCAATTGTGGTCGGTCTGCCGATGTCCGCATTGGCGCAGGACACGGCCTATACCATAGGCTTTTCGCAGGTCACCACGGTTGAGCCGTGGCGCGTGCAGTTTAACAAAGACCTGCGCGCCGAGGCAGAGCTGCATCCGAACGTCACCCTGTTGATGGCCGATGCAAATGATCGGACAGAAGAACAGGTCGCTCAGGTTGAAAACTTTATCCAGCAGGGCGTCGATGCAATCCTGATTTCTCCCAAAGAGGCGGCGGGTCTGACCGGCGTTGTTGAAAAAGCCACAGCCGCCGGCATTCCGGTGTTTGTCTTGGATCGCAACGTCGAAACCGACCAATTTGTGCAATGGGTCGGCGGCGACAATGTGCTGATCGGCGAAGCGGCAGGGGCCTTCATTCTTGACGCCCTTGGTGGGGCGGGCAAGGCCACAGGCAATATCGTCGAAATTTATGGCGGGCTGGGCATTCAGGCGACATTTGATAGGTCAGACCCGGTGCATGCCGCCGTTGCCAACGAACCGGACGTCAAGTTTCTGCTCGACCGCCAGTCGGGCGATTGGAAACAGGATACGGCCTACGACATCATGGCGACGGCCCTGCGCAATTTCGAGGATATCGACGTGGTCTACGGCCACAACGACCCGATGGCTTACGGCGCCTTTCTGGCGGCAAAAGACGCTGGCCGTGAAAAGGAAATCATCTTTGTCGGTGTGGACGGTCTGCCCGGCGAAGGTGTGACTTGGGTTGCCAATGGCGAACTTGCAGCGACGTTCTTGTATCCCACGCCGGGCGCCGAAGGCTTGCGGCAGGCGCTGGCGTATCTGGGCGGTGCGAAGGTCGAAAAGAAGGTGGTCATGGGCACAGAAACCATCACCAAAGCAAACGCCGACGCCATTCTTGTCCGCAACGGGCTAAAGTAAAATGACGCAGGATTGGTCTGACCCAAGACGCTCCCCTTAGGTCGGACCCATGGCGCAAGGGCCGGTAAACAGCTCTTGCGTCGTTTGATGTTTGGCGGAACATCACGATAAAGTTGCAACGACTACCACTTTGTAGATGCGAATAATACTCCCATGGCGCCCAATCAACTGACCAAGCTGCAAAAATATTCGGCGCCAGCGCTGGAAAAGGGCCTTGATATCCTTGAACTGCTGTCGCTCTCGGCCGCCGAGATGTCTTTGTCGCAGATTGCCGCAGGGGTAGGCCGTTCGAAGAACGAAATTTTTCGGATGATGATCGTTCTGGAGGAACGGCAATTCATTGGCCGCAGTGTTGGTGACAATTACTACCTGACTGACCGTCTTTCGGTGCTGGGTGCCAGCCGGTCTGATCACAACCGCCTCGCCGAAGTTGCCATGCCCGTGTTGTTAAGACTGGCGGAAAAGACGTCCTTCACCTGCCACATGTCGGTGTTGGACAATGATGGTGTTTTGGTTGTGGCCCAAGCCGAAGCCGCCAAGGGCTATTCCATTTCCGTGCAAGTCGGTCACCGCAGCCCCGTGGCCGAAAGCTCTGCCGGGGTGTGCATGGGTGCGGGGGCCAAACTTGTAGGACAACTGGGCCAGCATGAACCTCTGGGCCAGGGTGAGGATGCGATCAAACGCCGTCACCTTATGCTTTCACAGCCTAACTCCACCCTAATCGAACTGCCAAATCCAGCGCTGCCGGGCATCTCCGAGTTGTCAGCGCCCATCATGGGCACCCAAGGCGAAAAGGCCATTGCGGCGGTTACAATTCCTTTTATGACGGCCATGATTTCAGACCCCCAGAAAGAGGCGATGCGGGCGGATATTCTGGATGCCGTTCAATTGATCCAGCAGCGCATCACGATCCTTCTGCCGCAGCTATAAGCCAAGCCGACCACATCGCCCGCGCCGTAGTCCGCCAAATCAAACCGCCATCAGGTCATTGATAGGCCGTCTTAGCCGCTTTCCAACCTGCCTGCGCCGACCGATCCTGGCCTTTGCCTGCGTTTCGTTGCGGTCATCTGAAAGCTGGGCTAAACGGGACCAGCGCGGTGAAGCGTCGTTGCGCAGAAATGCTTGGCTAACAGTCCGGCCTTTGCAGGGGATATGGGTGCGCCAACAGCCAGAGCGTCGCGTTGCGACGGTTGGCGGCTTCGGGGCAATCCATCTGCGATGTGCCGTTGTGTTGTGGCGGAATGGGGCGGAACGCGGTGCGGAAACGGCAGGGGCGGAGGCGGACGATTGAGTTGAGACTACTGGAAAAATGACAGAGTATCACCCCCATAGACTGTCTGTCGCCCCGATGATGGACTGGACCGACCGTCATTGTCGTTTCTTCCACCGGCAGATGACGCGGCGTGCTATGCTTTACACCGAAATGGTGACAGCGCCTGCTGTTATCCATGGCCCGCGCGACCGGTTGTTGGGCTACGGCCCGGCGGAACACCCGTTAGCCCTGCAACTGGGCGGCTCTGACCCGTCGGAACTTGCGGCAGCGGTGCGTTTGGCGGCCCCTTACAGCTTTGATGAAATCAACCTCAACGTCGGCTGCCCGTCAGACCGGGTGCAGTCGGGGTGTTTTGGCGCGGTGCTGATGGAGCGTCCCGCCTTGGTTGCCGCCTGTGTGGCGGCGATGATGGCCGAAACAGAGGTTCCGGTGACGGTGAAATGCCGCATCGGTGTGGATGATCAGGACCCCCGCGTCGTGCTGCCCGCTTTTCTTGAAACCGTCAGTCGGGCAGGGGTGTCACATTTCATCATCCATGCCCGCAAGGCTTGGTTGAAAGGTTTGTCGCCAAAGGAAAACCGCGATATTCCGCCGTTGGATTACGATCTGGTGGTGGCGATGAAACAGGCTTTCCCGCATCTGACGATCTGTATCAATGGCGGTATCACGTCGCTTGATCAGGCCAGGAATTTCCTCGAACAGGGCATGGACGGCGTTATGTTGGGCCGTGCCGCCTACCATGCTCCGGCCTCTGTTCTGATCGGCGCAGATGCGTTTTGGGGCGAAAATCCTGCGGGTGGCGGGTCCTGCCTTGATGCTTTCGGCGCGGTCGATGCGATGCGGCCCTACATTGCCGCCAATCTGGCGCAGGGGGGCCGGTTGCACCAGATCACCCGCCATATGCTGGGGCTCTTCACAGGCCGCCCCGGCGCGCGCCATTGGCGCCGCGTGCTGTCAGACCTCGCCAATCGCCCGGGTGCCGGGCTTGAGGTGCTCGATCTCGCCCTGTCCGAGGTTCAAAGCCCGTCTGTTGCCACGGCCCCTTGACGCGGCATCACCAACGACAACCCAAACGCCAACACCCCGCACAACGCAATCATGGCCAGCATCGGCACAACCGTACCATCCAGAAACGGCCCGGCTGCCGCAACCAGAACGCCCGCCGCCACCATCTGCATCGTGCCGCCCAAGGATGACGCAAGGCCGGCATGCTCGCCCTGTTCCTCCAGTGCCAGAACCTGCGCCACGGGCAGCACCACGCCCAGAAACATGTTGGCACAAAACAGACCAATCACCGTGACAGGCAGGCTGGCATACCCGGCTAAGCCAATGGCAAACAAGCTGCTGGTGGCAAGGGCAAAACCTGTCGTCGCCAGCAGGATCATCCGGTCTGGCCCCAGCCGCTGGCCCAGGGGCGCTGCGAACTGCGACGCGCCAAAGAACCCGAAAGCATTGATAGCAAACGCAAATGAGAACTGCGTCGGACTAAGGCCAAATTGTCCGGTATAAACGAAAGACGCCGACGCGATAAACACAAAGAAACTGGCAAAGGCAAAACCGGCCAGAAATGTCATCGACATAAAACCACGGTCGCGCAACAACAGGCCCACGCCCCGGCGCATTGTGGCCCGGTCAAAGGGCTGGCGGTCTTCGGGTTTCAAGGTTTCCTCAACCATGAAATAGATCAAAAAGAAGCTCACTGCCTCCGCCGCCAACAGTGCCCAGAAAATCAACCGCCACGACCCAAACGCCAACAGAGCCGACCCTGACAACGGCGCCAGCAGGGGCGAAATTGCGATCACGATCATGATCGTCGACATCATCCGGGTGGCATCCGCCCCGGTCGCCAGATCCCGGATCACCGCGCGCAAGACCACCATATTCGCCGCCCCGCCAATGCCTTGCACAAAACGGCCAAAGATCAACATTTCGATGCTGCTGGCCATTGCACAGATCACAGTTCCTACAATGAACAACGCCAGCCCCGCATACATCGGCGGCTTGCGCCCGGACTGGTCCGCCCAAGGGCCATAGAACAATTGTGCCAGCCCAAAAGCCATGAAATAGGCAACAATCGTCCATTGCACGGCTTGCATCGACGATGCAAAATCCGCGCCGATATTCGGCATGGCGGGTAGATACATATCAATGGCAAAGGGGCCAACGGCGGCGACCAGACCAAGGATCAGCGAATATCGCAAAAGCGAACTGGGTTGGGACATAATGATCTCGATTTAATTGTAAGACATTTGCATACCCCCGTTTTTGAGCAAGTAAAAGGGCTGAATGACTGGTGCAGGCGCAAGGGGCGGGCTACACCCTGATGGCGATCATTCCAAAAAGGGCCCTCCATGCCAGACCTAGCCACGCTTTTGCCAATGATTGCTTTGCTACTTGTCATCGGGGCCTTTGCCGGGGTTATCGCAGGCCTGTTGGGCGTTGGTGGCGGCATCGTGTTGGTGCCTGCGTTTTTCTACATGTTTGGCCATTTGGGTTATGGCGGCCCGCAATTGATGCAGGTCTGCCTTGCCACATCGCTTGCCACCATCATGGCCACGTCGATGCGGTCGGTGATGGCGCATCACCGCAAAGGTGCTGTGGATTGGGCAATCCTACGGTCTTGGGCACCATGGATCGTGTCGGGCGCAATAATCGGCGTCTTTGTCGCGTCAAGCGTCAAATCCACCACCCTGCAAGCTGTGTTTGGCACACTCGCGATGCTGGCAGGTCTTTACATGGCCTTCGGGCGCGACCAGTGGCGTCTGGGCCAAGCCATGCCCACGCAACCTACGCGCGGCATCCTCGCCACCTCCATCGGCTTTCTGTCGGTGCTGATGGGCATCGGTGGCGGCACCTTCGGGGTGCCCCTGATGAGCCTTTATAACATGCCCATCCACCGCGCCATTGCCACTGCGTCCGGCTTTGGCATGGTCATCGCCGTGCCCTCGGTCATCGGATTTTTGTTCCTGTCTGTCGATCAAGCCCCACCTTATACGATTGGGGCCATCAACATCCCGGCGTTTCTGGTCGTCATCGGCACCACATTGCTGGCCACGCCGTGGGGCGTGCGTCTGGCGCATGCGATGAACCCCAAACCCCTGAAGCGCGCCTTTGCGGTGTTTCTGGTGCTTGTTGCGCTGAATATGCTGCGCAAAGTTGCCGGATGGTAGAAACCGGCTGGACCCTGATCGGCCCGGACCCCGCAATTGCGGCTTGGGCACAGGCGGCGCATGCCGTTGCTTTGCAAACCCTTGATCTGCGGGCTGAGGCATGGCGCTGCGGCGGCACTTGGCTTGTCGGTGTCGATGCCTTGCCAAATCCCCCGAATGGCCAGCTGTCAGATGCCCCGTTCCCGTGGCACGCTTTGCCCATTGTCTCCGAACCGCTGCACGCAGCACAGCTTTCAGTGGTGAAACCCGGCTATCCGCAGCCGTCGCCTAATGAAACCAACGCCGCCTTCACCTACCGCAAGACCCGCGATGCGGCCCATCTTGATGGCCTTATCCTGCAACCAGATGGGGCGCGGATGATGCAGGAGCCGCACCACTGGGTTCTTGGCATTGCGCTGAACAGCTGCAGCAGAGACGCCTCTCCCCTGGTGGTGTGGGAGGGCAGCCATCACATTCTGCGCGATGCTTTGACCAAAGCACTGGCGGCACATGCGCCAGGTGACTGGGGCAAAATTGATCTCAACCCCGCCTATCAGGCCGCACGCAGACAGGTTTTCGCAACTTGCACCCGCCGCATTCTGGCTGTCGCCGTGGGTCAGGCAACGCTGTTGCACCGCCACACCCTGCACGGCGTGGCCCCGTGGCAGCCAGACGCGCAAGCCCCGCCCGAAGGCCGGATGATCGCGTACTTCCGCCCGCAAATGGCAAGTGTCCAGAATTGGTTGACAGCGCCCTGATCTGACGCAGTCAAATTTCAACAAAGACTAAGCCTCGGGGTAAATTTTCGCCGCGACCTTCGCCCAACCGCTGCGTTAACGGTCCAGCCGCCCCATGCGCCCACCGCGCCGCTTGGCCAGTTTCGGTTCGCGTGTTGGCAAATCGGCAATAATCGCACTGCGCGCGGCATGCGTCATGCGCGACCAATGCGATATTTCTTCAATGGTCCGAAAGCATCCGACGCACAGCCGTTCTTCCGGGTGGATGACACAAAGCTTCACGCACGGCGATTCAACTTCGTCGCGCATCCAAACCTCGTCTTTTGCCAACCCGTCTTTCACAAAGCCGTCTTTCATTCTGTCGTCGTTCACAGCGCGATCCGCCCCAAATAGGTCATACGGTCCAGCGCTCCTTGCAAGATATATCCTGCCGCCACCTGATCAATCACCTCATTGCGACGTTTTCGCGACGTATCCGCCTCTAACAGCGCCCGTTCCGCCGCAACGGTGGACAGCCGTTCATCCCAATAGCCAATTGGCAGATCCGTCACCTTGACCAGGTTGCGCGCAAAAGCCCGCGTTGCTTGTGCGCGGGGGCCCTCTGATCCGTCCATGTTGCGCGGCAAACCAAGGATCAATCCCGCGATATTGCGCTGCGCAATCAACGCCAGCAACTTGCCCGCATCTTCGGTAAACTTGGTGCGCCGGATCACCGTGATCGGGGTTGCCACCGACCGGCGCAGGTCAGATGCGGCAATCCCGATTGTCTTTTCGCCAAAATCAAGGCCGAACACCGCGCGCCCTTGCGGCAAGGCTGTGGCGAAATCTTCAATAGCCTCGATGATCATCGGCTCAGGCCTGCCTTGACTGCGGCTTCACCCAAACCTTGCAAAGCCACGCTGTCGCCGGCAAAGCGCCCCTGCGCCTCGGCATAGATGGCTTGCGCACGCGGCAGATCACCCAATACCCCAAGCGAGCTTATCAGCCGCGCCCACTCCTCTGCCGGACCTCCCTCATTTGCCAATCGCGCGGACAGGCTTTCAACCATCGTCTCGATCATCAGGCGCTGGTCCTGCGGTGTCATTTCGGCGGCGGCTGCCACGTCGGCCGCCGTGGGCCCGCCTGCGTCCGGCAAAACATAGTCCACCCCCGCCCGCGCCGCCACATCGCCGATCCCGTCCCGTATCGGTTCCATCCAAACCGCGTCTGGCGGCGACGTTTCCAACAGGTCCCGCCAGATCGAAAAGGCGCGATCAGCCCGGTCGCCTTGGGCAAACATCAAGCCGGAATAATAAAGTGCTGTACCATTGGCGGGCTCCAGTGCCAAGGCGGCGATCAGTTCCGCCTCTGCCTCGGGCGACACATAGCCCCCCGCAAGACCAATCATCAATTCCGCCAGATCAGCGTGATCTTTGCCCAAATCCGCAGGTTTTGCGGCCATCAGTGCCACCTGCGCATCCCGCGCCGCCGCCAGATTGCCCAGTGCCGCCTCATTGCGCACCAGCAACGTCAGCCCTTCGATATCGCCGGGCCGGTCTGCCACCGCTTGGCGCAGTTTGCTCAGCAGGTCGGCAAGTTCGGCGTCCGGCACACGGGCCTCACCCTTGGGTGCCGCCGCCTCGGCCACGGCTTGCGAGGGTCGTGATCTGTGATACGCCTCGGCGGCGTCCATGCGTGCGGCCAATGGCAAATCGGGATACCCCAATGCGCCAAGCTGCAGATATCCCCAGACCGCGCCGCAAAACACCGTGGCGATCAGCAAACCCGCCCCCCAACGGGCGACAGCCGGTGTCGCAGGCGCAAAGGCGGGTCCCCGCCCGGCGCGGGCCGCCTCCAGAATGCGCCGTGATATCTCAACCCGCAGGCGGTCAGCCTCGGTCACCGCAACCCTGCCCGTCGCCAAATCACGCTCTACCTCAGCCAGTTGCGCGCGGTAAACCTGCACATCAAAGGCCGCGCCGGGCAAAGCTTCGTCTCGCTTCTGAAAAACAGTTGCAATCAGGCTGGCTGCAACGGCCAACAACATGCCCCCCGCCGCTATCCAGAAACCCCAATCGCCCACGTGAAACGCCCCTTTGCCGCTGTTGGGTTCTATCTAGGCGCTCAGTCGCCCCAGCAAAAGCCCGAAATCCCGATAACCGCGCCCTGCGCAAACTGTCACACCCCGGCCATCCGTCCGAATGTCGCAAATTTCCCGATTGTGCCGCTTGTGGGTGCGGATATATCTGCACCTCGTCCACACCGGGGCGTCAGCAGCGCGGGGCCACCATGAAACGCTATTCGGTATTTGCCATCGCACGCGAAGCCTTCCGCAATCATCAGGGGTGGGAACGCGCTTGGGCCTCACCGTTGCCCAAGAAATCCTATGACGCCATCATCGTCGGCGCAGGTGGCCACGGCCTTGCCACCGCCTATTACCTTGGCAAGAACCATGGCCTCACCAACGTGGCGATCATCGAAAAAGGCTGGCTCGGCGGCGGCAACACTGGTCGCAACACCACCATCATCCGCTCCAACTACCTGCAAGACCCCTCCGCCGCGATCTACGAAAAGGCGCGGTCCTTGTATGAAAACCTAAGCCAAGACCTGAACTACAACGTCATGTTCTCTCCCCGTGGCTTGCTGATGCTGGC
>JANOFE010000089.1:0-39585 GCA_031413495.1 Pseudorhodobacter sp.
CCGGAGCACCAGGCACCTGAACCGGTGGCGTGCGAGCCCATGACGTAGGGCTCGGAAGTGGTCAGCTCGGGATTCTCATTCTTGGGGCCATCGCCTCTTCTTGGTCATGGGTGACGTGAATAAAGGTCGTACCAACCCGGCGCTGGATGGATTTCAGTTCATCCTGCATCTGGCGGCGCAGTTTCAAATCCAGCGCGCCTAAGGGTTCGTCGAGCAGGAGCACCTCTGGATCAACCGCCAAAGCGCGGGCCAAGGCCACACGTTGGCGCTGACCGCCCGAAAGTTGGTGCGGGCGTTGACCCGCGCGGTCCGCAAGGCCGACCATATCCAGCATTTGCATGGCTTTGGCGGCGCGGGCAGTTGCCGCTTGGCCCCGCATGCGCAGGCCAAACGCCACATTGTCACGCAGTGTCATGTGCGGGAACAGGGCGTAATCCTGGAACATCGTTGTGGTGGGGCGGTCTTTGGGGGCGACATGGGTCATGTCTTGGCCGCCGATTTCAATGGTGCCGGATGTGGGCGTGATAAAACCACCAAGGATAGATAGCAGCGTGGTTTTGCCACAGCCGGATGGCCCCAGCAGCACGATGAATTCACCGGGGGCCACCGTCAGCGACACATCATTCAGCGCCAGATGGCTGCCGAAGTGATGGCTGACACTGCGCACAAACAAAGGGGCGGTCATGGTTTGGCCTTTCGAAACACCAACAGTTCAAGCGCCAGCAACACGGTGACAGAAATCAGGAACACAAGGCTGCCCACCGCATTGGTGGCGGGGCTTAGGCCAGAGCGCAGCATCGACCAGACTTCAACGGGCAGTGTCACCTCGAACCGGGTCAGCAGGAAGGCGATGATGAATTCATCCCAACTGAAGGTGACGGACAGGAAAAACGCGGCGAACAGCGACGGCATCAGCATAGGGGCGGTGATCAGCCAGATGACACGCCCCTCGGACGCGCCCAGATCACGCGCGGCACGTTCGATGTTCTTTTGGTGGTCGCCCATCGAGGCGTAGAGAATGGCAAAGCATAGCGGCAGGTTAATGACGACATGGCCGATGCCAGTGATCATCAGCGATGGGGCGAGGCCTACCTCATTGGTTAGGCGCAAAAGGCCAAGGGCGATGATCAGGTAGCTGACCGTCATCGGGGCAATCAACAGCCCGCGCATCAGTGCTGATCCGGGCAGATGGTGGCGCGCAAGGGCATGGGCGGCCAGAAACCCAAGCAACACGGCGATGGCAGATGATATCAGCGCCACTAGCAGCGAATTGCCAAGGGCGGCCATCAGGGCCGGATCGCCCAGCACCTGCCCATACCATTTCAGTGACGGGCCGTTGAACGGTGGCACGGGCAGGCGACTGTCTTGGAACGAAAACAACACCAGAACCGCCACCGGGCAAAAGATGAAGCCGTAGATCAGGACCAGATATAAGGCGGTAAGTGTGCGGCGCATCAGACCCGGTCCAGTTTCAGCCACCGGGCCGAGGCAAGATAGGCCAGCGTCACCACCAGCATCAGGATGATCGACAGCGTTGATGCCATCGGAAAATCACCGCGCCTGCCCATTTGCAGCATGATCAGCTGCGGCAAACTCAGCTCGTTATTGCCGCCAAGGATTTGCGGCGTGATGTAATCGCCGATGCACAAAACAAAGGTCAGGAACGCCCCGGTAATGATGCCGGGCAGTGTCAGCGGCAGGATGACATGACGAAAGGTCTGGAAGGCACCTGCACCAAGGTCTTGTGCTGCGCGAGCATAGTTGGGCGACAACTGGCGCAGGTTGGAATAGATGGTCAACGTTAGCAGCATGACAAAGAAATGCACAAAGCCGATGATGGTGGCGGTGCGAGTGGCGGCTATTTCCAACGGCTCGGCAATCAGGCCAGCGCCAAGCAAAGCCTTGTTCAGCACGCCGTTTTGGCCCAGCACCAAAAGCCATGCGTAAGACCGCACGACGTAAGATGTCCAGAACGGCAGCACAGCCAACATCAGGGCCACGCGTTGATAACGCTCTGGCACCTGCATTGCGATGATCCATGCCAGCGGATAGGCGAGCAGCACCGAAAGTACGGTCACAATGCCTGTGATTTGCAAGGATACAACCAGCCCTTTGAACAGCGACGGGTCGCTGAAAAACCGGATATAATTGTCGGCATACAGCCCGTGTTCAATGACCCGCCCGTCCATGCGCGCGAAACTGAGCGCTACCATCACGGCAAAGGGCAGGGCAAAGAACAAAACGGTCCAGATCAGCGCCGGGGCCAACTGTGCCAAGGCCCGGCGGCGATCTGTTTGGTCAAGGCTGCGCGGCATGGCTTACTTCTGCAGCATTTCAGTCCACAAATCCTGCATCTGGGTGTCCAGCTCGGCGCCTGGCACCGGATACAACTGTGCGCGGGCCAAGTATTCCGGCTGCTGATCCCAGCGCAGCACGGCTTTCTGTTCCGGCGTCAGCACATCACCTGCTTTCGCATTGGCAGGCATGCCCCAATAGCAGGCCGATGTTGCCAGCCGCGCCTGACCTTCCGGCCCGGTAATGTATTTCACAAACTCCAACGCCGCATCCTTGCGGGTGCTGGCCTCCAGCACGCCGATGGATTGCGCCCAACGCAAAGCGCCTTGTTTGGGGATGGTCCAATCGAGGTTGGGATTGTCCGCCGCCAGCACAGCCGTCAGCCATTCGCCGCCACCAACCACAATATCCACCTCGCCGGTCGCAAGGGCCGTCTGCGCCGATACCACGTCGCTGACCTGCTTTGACGCAGCTTTCAGCGCGAACAGCGGGGCTTTCAGGGTGGCAAGGCTGTCTGCGGTCATATCAGCGGTGGCGATACCGTTGCCTACCGCCAACAGGCCCAGAACTGGCAGGTAATAATCATAAATCGCGATGCGCCCTGCGTATTTATCGGTTGCCAGAACTGCCAGATCTTCCATATCCGCTGGATCGACCTTTGATTTGTCGAAAGCCACGGTGTTGTAGCCGAATTTCTCGGTCACTGCGTAAATCTTGCCGTTGCGGCCGTTGTTTTCGGCCATCACCAGTTCAGGAAAGAAATCGGCATTGGGCAGTTGATCGGCGGGCAATTCGGCCATCAGGCCCAGATCAACCGCACGGCCCACATCAACCGCGTCAATCACCAAAACATCCCAATCGCCGGGTTGCGATTGGTCCAATATCGCAAGGCCGGCGGCGGTGCCTTCATATTCCTTGAGGTTAACCTTATGGCCGGTCGCCGTCTCAAACGGTTCAATCAAGGCGGGGTCCGCATGGTCGCACCACACGAGGGCATTGATCTCTTCTGCCAATGCGGGGCCAGCGGCCAGCAGGGCAATCAATGAACACGCCAGACGGCGCGAAGTTAACGTCTGCATTTGTCTCTCCTGTTGGAAAAGGGGCACGCTCTGCGGCGGGTATAAAAAAATATTGAATAGACTCAAAAATAAAGTCAACATCAAATATAGCTCAGATAAAAGGCACAATGCGAATGACGGGGCTTCGGGCCAAACAGAAGGCGAACCGGACCGAGCGCATTTTGGCGGCAGCAACGGATCTGTTTCGTGAGCAAGGCTATGATGCCGTGCGGATCGAAGATATTGCCGAAATTGCCGAGGTGTCGGTGGGCACGTTTTATAACTACTTCCAAACCAAGGGCGATATTCTGGTTGCCATCGTTTCGCGTGAGGTGGAGGAAGTGTTGCTTGCGGGGGCGGCTGTTGTGGCAAGACCGCCCAAAACGGTGGCCGAAGCCCTGCAACGCTTGGTTGGGGTTTATTACGACCATTCGATTGTCTATCTGTCCAAGGACATGTGGCGCACGGCGATGGCGCTGTCGATCCTGAACCCTGATACGCCGTTCAGCAGGCGCTATTCCGATCTGGATGGTTTGCTGCGCAATCAGGTCTGCAGCCTGATCTTGGCGCTTCAAACCTTTGGCCGGGCACGCACCGACGTGGATGCAGCGGCGTTAGGGGAAACTTTGTTCAACAATCTGAACATGATGTTCATCGAATACGTGAAAAGTGATATGCCGCTTGCCGTCTTGAAATCGGCGGTCGCACGGCAAAATGGCCCGGTCGCACAGCTGATTTCGGCAGAATAACCCGTATCACCGACCCCAGACGATGGCATTCTCATGCCGTTTGATCAGATCTTTCAAGTCATCGAAAGCGGCCGAGATATAGGCCGAAAACCGGTCAACGGCCACCGAATGTGGCTTGCCGATCATCCTAAGGATGCCCAGCGACCGGCTTGTTTGCGGAATGTCCAAAGGCAGCACTGTCACCCGGTTTTCCTTGCGTTGGGCAAAAACCACAGAATGCGGCAGCACGGCCAGCGCATTGGTTTCCGCAAGGTAATTGATAACGCTCATCAAGGATCCGCCAGAATAGCGGATGTTCAGGTCTGACATCCCGATGGACAGCAAGATCATATGCAAATCCGCCAAAAGCGGTGATCCGGGCAGCGGGGCAACCCAGGGATAGTCGGTCAGATCAGACGGCAGCAGGCGTGGTTTTCGCAAAAGTGGATGCGCGGGCCGGCAGGCAACAACATTGCGGCCTTGCAAAATTTCGGTGAATTCAAAACCGGATATCGCCTCCAGAGTGCCCATCGGGACGATCGCCAGGTCGATCTGATCGCTGGACAGCGCCACCGTAAGTTCGGTCAAATGCCCATAGCTTTGCTGTACGGCGACATCGGTTTGGTGGTTTTGAAAATCGGCCACCATGCGCGAAATCATGGCATCCATGAAAAACGGCACCCCGCCCACCCGCACCAGACCCCGCGTGCCGCGCAAGAACCCCTGCACGGTGTCAGAGGCTTTGCGCGACGCCGCTGAAATTGCCCGGCCATGGGCGGCAAGTTGGGTTCCCAGAACGGTCGGCTGCAATGGCCGCTTGCCGCGCAGGAACAACGGCTCGCCCACCCGCGCCTCCAGCATGGCAAGTGATCGGCTGATGGCGGGTTGCGTCAGCCCAAGGCTGGTAGCGGCCTCCGATACGCCGCCGGCATCCACCACGGCGGCCAGTTGGACAAGATGGCGCTCATTCAGCTTCATAACAATATGGTATATAGATGCGCCTTAAAATCATCAATAGCAGCGAATTTCTGACTATCTTGATCGTCGGGGATGGGGGGATCCGATGGGCAGCGTTGCGTCAGATCACGATATGCGATGGCCGATTGATGCGCTGACCAATCGCGTGGCAAGTGCTGGGCAATCGCGCAACAGCGCTGTTTTCTTGACGATTGTGGACCGGATTCATGATCTTGTCGCCGATCTGCGCCCCAGTTCCGATGATCTGCGAACCTTGATAGATTTTCTGACAGATGTTGGTCATGCCGCAGATACCAGGCGGCAGGAATGGGTGTTGCTGGCCGATGTGATCGGTGTTTCGACGCTGATCGAAGACATCAATTCGGCCAGACCCAAAACTGCCACGCCAAACACCCTGTCTGGGCCGTTTTACCGGGCCGATGCGCCGGAGGTGGCAAATGGTGCCAATCTTTCGCGTGACGGTCGGGGCCAAGTGCTGGCGGTGGCGGGCCGCATCGTGGACCTTGCCGGGGCTACGGTGCCGGGTGCCATGATCGAGGTTTGGCAAGCAAACGCCGACGGTCGCTATGAAAATCAAGAGCCGGACCAACAACCAGAGTTCAATCTGCGCGGCAAGCTGCGCGGCACTGCAGAGGGGCGTTTTCACTATAAAACCGTGCGGCCCGGCGGCTATACATTGCCCTGTGACGGGCCCGTCGGGCGCATGATGGCGTCGCTTGGCCTGCGGTTGCTGCGCCCGGCACATCTTCATTTCAAAGTGACGGCACCCGGCTTTGACACTTTGACCACACATGTGTTTGACCGGGCCGATCCGGCGATTGGCCATGACGCCATTTTCGGTGTGAAGCCGCAACTGCTTTACGATTTCAAGTCGGTTCAAAGCGGCAAGGAAGCGGCTGAACTGGCCCTCGATGTGCAGTTTGTTCTTTGTCCGCTTGACCACCAAACGCCCCACAAAAACCAAAAGGGAGGCTAACGCCATGGCACTTGTCAGCGGCTATCATCATCTGACGCTATCAACCGATGGCGTGCAGGAAGACTATGATTTTTATACCAAAACGCTTGGACTTTATTCGGTCAAGCGGACGGTTTTGTTTGATGGCACCATTCCGGTTTACCATTTGTACTACGGATCAAAGTCTGGTGACGCATCGACCATCATCACGACCTTCCCGTTCAAGAAACCCGGCGTTTACGGTCGGCGCGGCACCAACCAGTCGCGCACCATCATGCAAACCATCCCGGTTGGCGCGGCTGATTTCTGGGTGGACCGTCTGAATGCGCGCGGCATTCCCGCCACCAAAGGCAGCCGGTTTGGGGCGACACGTGTGATCTTCGCACATCCCTGCGGCATTGCGCATGAATTGGTTGAAAACCCGGCTGACAAACGCACGCCGATTGTGAATGCGGCACAGGGGACAACTGCGCAAACGGCGATCATGGGCATCTACGGGGTTGGCGTGGCGGTCTATGATCTGTCGTCGATGGACGAATTTCTGATGGGCGGGCTGAACCTGAAACTGGAATCCAAGTCAGATGAAGGTCTGATGTATTCCGTGCCAGATGCGATTGGCCCGCATTCGGTGGTGGAAGTTATCTTGGACAATACCAGCCGTCAGGGCACATGGATGCTGGCAGGCGGCACCATTCATCATATGGCGCTGAACACCGGGAATGAGGAAAACCAGATTGCGCTGAAGGCACAGCTGGAAGGTATGGGGTTTACCGATGTGTCCGAACAGAAAGACCGCAATTATTTCAAATCAATGTATGTAAGATCGCCCGGTGGGGCGCTGTTTGAACTGGCCTGGACGGTGCCGGAAGGCTGGGCAAAGGATGAACCGGCGGATGCCATCGGGTCCACCTTAGTGTTCCCACCGTGGTTCGAGCCGCGCCGCGCCGAATTGATGCAGGGGCTGGAGGCGGCCGAGTTTTGAGCCAAAATCAGCCACCGCTGTGGTGGGGTGTACCCCTCGCAAAAGCGCAGGTGATCTGCGTCTTTGTGCATGGCCGCGGGCAAAGCCCGGAAGATATGGTTGCGGCTGTTTTGTCGCGGCTCTCGGCAGAGAATATCGCCTTCTGTCTGCCACGGGCCGTGGGCGGCGCTTGGTATGCGGCGCGTGCGGTTGACCCTTTGACCGAGGGGACGCGGGCTGAGGTGGCAGATGCGTGTGACCATGTGGAACGCCTTGTTCAGGACGCCCGAAAAGCTGCGCCGGGGGTTCCTTTGGTCGTGGCGGGGTTCAGTCAGGGCGCGTGCTTGGCGCTGGAATGGCTGTGTCGCGGGGGTACAACGCCAGCGGCATCGGCAGCATTTACCGGGTGCCGCGTGGGCCTTCGGTCAGACCTGCGCGCACCGCCTGCGTTGCACGGATTGCCGATCTATCTGACGGGCAGTGATGCCGATCCATGGATCCCCGTCGCTGCCTTTGCAGAAGCGGTTGCATCGCTGGGTCAGGCGGGGGCCATGCTGCGGGCAGACCTGTTTCCGGGCCGCCCACATGACGTATCAGGTGCGGAAATCGCCATGCTGGACGGGGTGTTGCGTGAGCTGGCAGCGGGCAAGCCAATAACATTCGGGGGGCCGCGATGATGACATCCTTTACCTTTCCGGGCATGACCAGCCGTGTCGTGTTCGGGTCTGGCACCCTTGCGCAGGTCGGGGCAGAGGTGTCGCGGCTGGGCCATAGCCGCGTGTTGGTGCTGTCAACCGCGCATCAGCGACCCGAGGCCGAGGCACTGGCCAATCAACTTGGCCCGCTGTGCGCCGGTGTTTTCGCCGGGGCCGTGATGCATACGCCGGTCGAGGTGACAAAAACCGCTGTCGCCGCATTCGCAGACGCCAAAGCGACCGCCGTGGTCAGCCTTGGTGGCGGGTCCACCACCGGTCTTGGCAAAGCAATCGCCACCCGCACCGGGGCGGATCAAGTGGTGATCCCCACCACCTATGCCGGGTCGGAAATGACTGATATTTTGGGCGAAACGGCTGGTGATGGAAAGGCGGGCGGCGAAAAAACCACGCGGCGGGATGCCTCAATCCGGCCAGAGGTGGTGATTTACGACGTTGATCTGACGCTTGGCCTGCCCATCGGTCTGACCATGACGTCGGCGATGAATGCCATCGCCCACGCGATGGAAGCGCTTTATGCACCAGACCGCAACCCGGTGGTGGAATTGATGTGCCGCGATGCGCTGGTGCAGTTTCGCGGTGCGCTGCCGGTGCTGGCATCCGATCCGCGCAACCGCGATGCGCGGGCCAAGGCGCTTTACGCGGCATGGTGTTGTTCCACCGCCCTTGGGCAAGTCAGCATGGCCCTGCACCACAAACTGGCGCATGTGCTGGGCGGGTCGTTCAACATGCCGCATGCGGAAACCCATGCAATTTTGTTGCCCCACACGACCGCATTCAATGCGGTTGCGGTGCCCGATTTGCTGCGCCCGATTGCGGATGCGTTTGGGGCAGGTGCCGGGTCTGGCCTGTGGGATTTTGCAAAATCTATCGGTGCGCCATTAAGGCTTGCCGATCTGGGATTGACGGAAGGTGATCTTGACCGCGCGGCCGAGATTGCAGTGCGCAACCCCTACGCCAACCCCCGCGCCTTTGGGCAGGATGATATTCGGCGGTTGCTGCAAGATGCCTATGACGGGCGCAGGCCAAGCGATTAAGATGTTGTCTGGCGGCACAGGGCAAATGGAACGGAAATTCACGGGGGGGAGAAAGACGATGGCAGACATAACCACGGATGTGTTGGTGATAGGCACCGGGCCAGCCGGGTCCGCGTCAGCGGCGTTGCTGGCCAGCTACGGGGTCGATGTGCTGGTGATCAACCGCTACCGTTGGCTTGCCAATACACCACGCGCGCATATCACCAACCAACGCACGATGGAGGTGCTGCGCGATCTGGGGCCAGAGGTAGAGGCCGAGGCCTATATGCATGCGGCGGATCAGGACCTGATGGGCGAAAACGTGTTCTGCGAAAGTCTGGCGGGCGAGGAATTGGGCCGGATGAAAAGCTGGGGCAACCATCCGCTCAGCCGTGCCGAGCACCTTTTGTCATCACCCTGCCGGATGAACGATCTGCCGCAAACCTTTATGGAACCGATCCTGTTCAAAACGGCGGGCGCGCGCGGGGCGCAAAGCCGGATGTCGATGGAATATCTATCCCATGTGCAAGATGCGGACGGGGTGACGACAACCTGTCTGGACCGCCTTACTGGCAAAGACGTGACCGTGCGGTCGCGCTATCTGGTGGGGTGTGACGGCGGCAATTCCTTGGTCGCTGACCATGCCGGATTGCCGTTTGAAGGCAAGATGGGCATCGGCGGGTCGATGAACATTCTGTTCCGTGCGGACCTGTCGAAATACGTGGCTCATCGCCCGTCGGTGCTGTATTGGGTGATGCAGCCCGGTGCCGATATGGGCGGCATCGGCATGGGCCTTGTGCGCATGGTGCGGCCTTGGAACGAATGGCTGATCGTCTGGGGCTATGACATCAGCCAACCCGCACCAGTGGTGGATGCCGCAATGGCCACGCAAGTGGCACGCCAGTTGGTCGGTGATCCAGAACTGGAGATTGACCTGATTTCCGCCAACACCTGGACGGTCAACAACCTTTACGCCACCCACATGCAAAAAGACCGCGTCTTCATCATGGGGGACGCCGCACACCGGCATCCGCCGTCAAATGGGCTTGGATCGAACACCTCCATTCAGGATGCGTTCAATCTGGCATGGAAGCTGGCTTTGGTTCTTAAAGGACAAGCTACGCCCGCGCTGCTGGAAAGTTTCTCGATCGAGCGCGCGCCGATAGCCAAACAGATTGTGACTCGTGCCAATCAATCCATCGGCGAATTCGGCCCGATCTTTGCTGCTTTGGGCATGGATGGCGGCATGGATCACGCAAAGATCAAGGCCAATATGGACGCGCGCTGTGATGCCACCCCAAACGGTGCCAAACAGCGCGCGGCGTTGCGCAAAGCGATTGAATTCAAAAAATATGAATTCGATTGCCACGGGGTGGAGATGAACCAGCGCTACACCTCAGCCGCGATTGTGACCGATGACCAGCCGGAACCCGCCTTTCCGCAAGACCGCGAATTGCACTATGCGCCGACAACGTGGCCCGGCGCGCGCCTGCCGCATGTGTGGGTGTTTGACGCGGCGGGGCGCAAACAGTCTACGCTCGATCTGTGCGGGCACGGGCATTTCACGCTGTTGACCGGCATTGGCGGGCAGGCTTGGGCTAATGCGGCGGCAAAGGCAGGCGCTGCGCGGGGGATGGACATAAAGGTGCACATCATTGGGCCTCGGCAAACCTATCAAGATCACACGGGCGACTGGGCGCGCGCGTCTGAAATCGCCGATGCGGGGTGCCTGCTGGTGCGGCCGGATCATCATGTCGCGTGGCGCAGTGCTGATTTGACCACAAGTCCAAGTGCTGATTTTGACCGCGCGCTGCGCCAGATTTTGGGGAAATGACATGAGCAATCTAAAGCGGCCATGGACGAAATATCCCTATTTTGAAGAAGATACCTCGGCAGAGGTTGTGCTGGCCCGCATGGGCGCAGGCATGGACCCGCGCCTGCGCGAGGTGATGACATCCGCCGTCAAACACCTGCACGAATTTGTCAAAGAGGCGCGTCCCAACCATGATGAATGGCTGGCAGCGATCCAGTTTCTGACCCGTACCGGGCAGATGTGCAATGACTGGCGGCAGGAATATATTCTGCTGTCCGATACGCTGGGTGTCACCATGCTGGTCGATGCGATCAACCACAGCCATGGCAATGGGGCGACGGAAAACACCATCCTCGGGCCGTTCTATGTGGAAAACCCACCGCACCGCGCGCCCGGTTTCAACATCTGTCTGGATGGCAAGGGCGAGCCTTTGGTGATCCGGGGACGCGTCACCGATACCGATGGCAACCCGATTGCCGGGGCCACGGTGGATGCCTGGCAAACCAACGAAGACGGCTTTTACGATGTGCAGCAGAAAGGCATTCAGCCCGACATGAACCTGCGCGGTGTGTTCACCACCGATGCGAACGGCGACTATTGGCTGCGGTCGGTCAAACCGCGCTATTACCCCATTCCGTTTGACGGCCCGGTGGGGCAAATGCTGACCGCGATGGAGCGCGGCCCCAACCGGGCAGCACACATCCATTTCATCGTCAAGGCGCCGGGGTTTGAGGATGTGATCACGCATGTGTTTCCGCCCGATTGCCCGTATCTTGAAATGGACGCGGTGTTTGGCGTGAAAGAAACCCTGATCGGGGATTTCAGGCAAGTCGATGATCCTGCAAAAGCAGCCGCGCTGGGATTTGCCGGTAAATTCTGGTCGCTGGATTGGGATTTCAAACTGGCCCCCACCAAGCCATGACCAAACCCTGCATCATCTGCGTCGCGATCACCGGATCCTTGCCGCGCAAAGCGCATAACCCAGCCGTGCCTGTGACCATCGCCGAACAGGTCGAAAGCACGCATGAAGCGTTTGAGGCGGGCGCAACCATCGCCCATTGCCATGTCCGCAATGACGATGAGACGCCCAGTTCCGACCCCGAAAAATTTGGTAAGCTGATGGAAGGCTTGCGTCGGCATTGCCCCGGTCTGATTGTGCAGTTTTCGACCGGCGGGCGGTCCGGGGCGGGGCGTGAACGGGGGGGCATGTTACACTTGCGCCCCGATATGGCGTCGCTGACGGTGGGGTCAAACAACTTCCCAACGCGGGTTTATGAAAACCCGCCCGATCTGGTGGATTGGCTGGCGGGCGAGATGAAAGCCTACGACGTGAAGCCGGAAATTGAGGCTTTCGATCTGTCCCATATCCATCAAGCTGCTTTGATGGCGGCGGATGGGCGGCTGACAGGCCCGCTTTATGTGCAATTCGTGATGGGTGTCAAAAACGCCATGCCCGCAGACCGCGATGCGTTTGACTATTTCATCCGCACGGTGAACCGGCTGGCACCGGGGGCTGAATGGTGCGCGGCTGGCATCGGGCCGCACCAGATTGAGGTCAACGAATGGTGTGTCGCGGCGGGTGGCCATACCCGCACCGGGCTGGAAGACAATCTGCGGCTGGATCGCAGCACGCTTGCCCCGTCAAACGCAGCGCTGGTGCGGCGGGTGGCTGATCTGTGTGATAAGTATCAAAGGCCTGTCGCGACGGCTGCGCAGGCGCGGGCAATTTTGGGCCTGTCAGCTGCCGCATAAGCAGTTTCTTTTGTGATGAAAAACCGGGCTTTTTGCGCAAACCGTGGGCAACGCAGAGTGCGGCGCGAAAGCCTGTCTCCTCCTGCATAGATCGACCATTGTGTATGTTTTTCTCTGCGATCACTTTGGCCAGTGGGGGATACGCGATGAACGCCCAAGCCGGAATTCAGCCTGTTTTACAACGCAGCCATGGCGAGGCTGTGGTTGCGCTGGACCATGCTGCCGGAAAATCACGTCTGGTGCGGCTGCGCCAGCAAGGATCGGCCAAGGCAATTTTGCTGCATGTTGGTGCGGTGCCCGAGGTGGTGTTTCTAAACACATCGGGTGGCCTTACCGGGGGTGACGCGCTGTCTTTCAAGCTATCACTTGGGGCAAACACACGGGCTGTCGCCACCACGCAAACGGCGGAACGTGCGTACCGGGCGGGCGCAGGCTGTGCCAAGGTAAAGGTGGATATTGAGGTGGGCGCGGGCGGCTGGCTTGATTGGCTGTCGCAGGAAACCATTTTGTTTGATGCCAGCGCGCTTGATCGGCGCACAGTGATCGACCTTGCCGGTGATGCGGGTTGCTTGGCGCTGGAAGCAGTTATTCTAGGGCGGCCCGCGATGGGCGAAGTGGTGCGGGATCTGACCCTGCGCGACACACGGATAATCCGGCGGGACGGACGTCCTGTGCTGGTGGAACCTTTGATGCTGAACGTAGCGGCTTTGCAGGCGGGGTCTGCCGTGCTGGGTGGGGCAAAGGCTTTTGCCAGCCTGGTGATGGTGGGGCCGGGGGCCGAGGCTGCATTGAAACAAACGCGCGCGGTGTTGGACGAACCGGGGGTTGATGCGGCAGCCTCCGCTTGGGATGGCAAGTTGTCGGTACGGATGATGGCGGTGGACGGCTGGCCGCTGCGCCAGCAAATCAGGCGGGTTTTGGCAGCAATCAGGCCGGGGCCCTTGCCGCGCGTCTGGCAGATGTAGGGTGAACGACACAGTGGAAATGCAGATATGAACCTGACCCCGCGTGAAAAAGACAAGCTATTGGTCAGCGTGGCCGCCATGGTTGCACGCGGCCGTCTGGCGCGCGGCGTCAAGCTGAACCACCCCGAAGCGATTGCTTTGATCACCGATTTTGTGGTCGAAGGCGCGCGCGACGGCCGTTCTGTCGCTGATCTGATGGAGGCAGGCGGCCATGTGATTGCCGCGGGTCAGTGCATGTCGGGCATCCCCGAGATGATTCAATCCATTCAGGTTGAAGCGACATTTCCCGATGGCACCAAACTTGTCACCGTTCATCACCCAATAAGGTAGCATAACATGCGCATCGCAACTCTGGGCTCCATTCTCTTTTTCTCGGCCTTTATCCCCACCGAAGCCTTCGCTCATGACGGCCTGCACCATCATCCGCATGGCATTGATTATGGCTGGATCATCGCCTGCGCCGTTGGCATCTGCGGCGGATACGCGCTGTCCTCTGTCAAAGGCTGGCGCAAATGATCCCCGGCGAAGTGTTTGCCGCTGCGGGTGACATAGTCCTGAACGCGGGTCTTACGGTTGTTACCTTGATGGTGGCAAATACCGGTGACCGCCCGGTTCAGGTGGGCAGCCATTATCACTTTGCCGAGACTAACCCCGGATTGGCCTTTGATAGGGAACTTGTCCGCGGCATGCGGCTTGACATCGCGGCGGGCACAGCCGTTCGGTTTGAGCCCGGCCAAACCCGTGAGGTGCGGCTGGTGCCTTACGGTGGCAAGCGCCATGTCTATGGGTTCAATTCACAAGTGATGGGTGCGCTGCCACCCAGTTAGGAGACGTCGATGAAACGCTTAGGAACCCCGGCAGAGGCCATGCGCCTTGCCCTACAGTCCAGCATGATGCTGGCCGAAGCGAACATGGTGATCGCCATGCGCGTGATGGGAATGGGCGGCATGTGGCGTGTCACCCCGGCGGAAAACACCCGCATGGTGCAGGAAAAAACCGATGCCGCTATCGCGTCTGGTGCTGCCATGAGCCGCGCCATTATGGCAGGGCAAAGCCCCGCCAAAGTCGCTTTGGCCGCGATGAAACCCCTGCGTGACAAAACCCGTGCCAATGCCACCCGTCTGGCCAAACGGGGCTTGGGCAAACCGACCAAATAGGATCCACCATGCCAACACCCATTTCCCGCGCCACCTATGCCGCCATGTTTGGCCCCACCACCGGGGATCGTGTGCGGCTTGGCGATACCGACCTGATCATTCAGGTCGAGCGGGATTTTACCACCTACGGCGATGAGGTGAAATTTGGTGGCGGCAAGGTTATTCGCGATGGTATGGGGCAAAGCCAAGTTACTCGTGCCCAAGGTGCCATGGATACCGTGATCACCAACGCGCTGATCGTGGACTATACCGGCATATACAAGGCCGATGTCGGCCTGCGCGATGGGCGAATTGCACGCATCGGCAAGGCGGGCAACCCCGATACGCAAAGCGGTGTCGATGTGATCATCGGGCCGGGGACGGAAATTATCGCTGGCGAGGGGCGCATTCTGACGGCGGGGGGCATGGATGCACATATCCATTTCATCGCCCCCCAGCAGATTGATGATGCGCTGCATTCCGGCATCACCACCATTCTGGGCGGCGGCACCGGCCCCGCGCATGGCACGCTGGCCACCACCTGCACGCCGGGGCCGTGGCATATCGGGCGGATGTTGCAGGCGTTTGACGGCCTGCCGATCAACGTCGGCATTGCAGGCAAGGGCAACGCCAGCCTGCCGGGTGCGCTGATTGAAATGGTCCGCGCCGGGGCCTGTGCGCTGAAACTGCACGAAGATTGGGGCACCACGCCTGCGGCGATTGATTGCTGCCTTACCGTGGCCGACGCGATGGATGTGCAGGTGATGATTCATACCGACACGCTGAACGAATCCGGCTTTGTGGAAAATACGCTGGCGGCGATCAAGGGCCGCACCATCCACGCCTTTCATACCGAAGGCGCGGGCGGTGGCCATGCGCCGGACATCATCAAAATCGTGGGCTCCGCCAATGTGATCCCAAGTTCCACCAATCCGACGATGCCCTATACGGTCAACACCATCGAAGAACATCTCGATATGCTGATGGTCTGCCATCACCTCGACCGCCGGGTGCCGGAGGACGTGGCCTTTGCCGAAAGCCGTATCCGCCGCGAAACCATTGCCGCCGAAGATATCCTGCACGATATGGGCGCGTTTTCAGTGATATCGTCCGACAGCCAAGCCATGGGCCGCATTGGCGAGGTGATCACCCGTACCTGGCAAACCGCCCACAAAATGCGGCAACAGCGGGGTAGGCTGGCCGAGGAGGTGGGCGACAATGATAACGCCCGCGTCAAACGCTATATCGCGAAATACACCATCAACCCGGCGGTCGCCCACGGCATGTCGGCGCAAATCGGCAGCATCGAGGTTGGCAAACGCGCCGATCTGGTACTGTGGGCGCCTGCGTTCTTTGGCGCAAAGCCGGAAATGGTACTGATCGGCGGCATGATCATGGTGGCGCAAATGGGCGATCCGAACGCGTCCATCCCGACACCGCAGCCGGTTTATACAAGGCCAATGTTCGGCGCGTTTGGCGGGGCGTTGGCGGCAAGCACGGTGATTTTTGTCAGCGAGGCCGCGCAACAGGATGATGTGGCCGGACGTTTGGGGCTACGGAAGTCCACATTGGCGGTGCAGGGAACACGGGGCATTGGCAAAGCAGATATGCGCCTGAACGATGCCCGCCCCGAAATTGAGGTTGATCCTGAAACCTACGAAGTGCGCGCGAATGGCGAATTGCTGACCTGTGCGCCCGCAACCGAACTGCCGCTTGCGCAGCGATATTTTCTTTATTGAAGGTGAGAACGATGTTTGACGTTGTGCTTCGGACCAAAAGAAAACTCTGCGGGGACGAGTTTTCCGGTTCGTTGCCCAAAAGGCCAAAGGCCGTTGGGCAAGGGGCGTCGCACAGGGTACGGCGTCTGGAAATCGTGTCGCGCCTGACTGGGCTGGTGCGTGTAAACGCGCCTGCCCGGGGCAGGCAGGCGCGACCCGATTTGACGCGTGTCAAATCGGGTAAGATGCCCGGGCGCGGGGGATTGTGATGCCTGACTTGCCATCCGCTCATGGCGTATTAAAGGCTGCATTTGGCGTCGCCTTTGACCAAGTGGTTCTGTCCTACGACGACCGCTTTCTGCGCCGAAAGCGGCTTGTCACGGCGCAGGGTGCGGGTTTTCTCGTCAGCCTTGATGAAACCATTTCTGTTGCGCATGGCGATGCGTTTCAACTGGACGATGGCCGCCTGATCAAGGTGATTGCGGCGATCGAGCCCGTGATGATCATCACAGGCGATCTGCCCCGCTTTGCATGGCATATCGGCAATCGTCATACACCCTGCCAGATCGAACCTGACCGATTGTTGATCCGTCAAGACCATGTTCTTGAAGCGATGCTTCGGCAAATGGGGGCTGGCATCACGCATAAAATGGAACCCTTCACCCCTGAAGGCGGCGCCTATGGTCATGGCCGCACCATGGGCCACAGCCATGGCGATTATGATCACGCGGCGTTTCCGTTTTTGAACCATGCAAAACGCTGATCCCGACGCGGGGCTGCTGTCCCTTGTGCAATGGCTGTCGCCAGCGTTTCCGATCGGGGCCTATGCCTATTCACATGGGCTGGAATTTGAAATTGCCGCGGGGCGGGTGGCGTCTGCGGCGGATTTGGCTGATTGGCTTGCACAGGTGTTGACCTTTGGGACCGGCTGGCAAGATGCTGTTTTGCTCGCTCATGCCCTCGACGTGGATGCAGAAATTCCCGTTCTGGCAGACCTTGCCCGTGCCCTTGCCCCGTCTGCCGAACGCTTGCAGGAAACGCTGGAACAGGGCACCGCCTTTGCGTGTGCCACCTCGGCACTAACGGCGCGTGATCTGCCTGCGCGACCGATGCCAATAGCGGTGGGGCAGGCGGCACACCCGCTTGGCTTGCCAAAAGTGCAAGTGATCGCCCTGTATCTGCACGCTTTCGCCGCCAATCTTGTCTCTGCCGCCGTGCGATTTGTGCCTCTGGGCCAGACCGAGGGGCAGGGCGTTCTTGCAAGCCTGCACCCCGTCATCCGAAGCCTTGCCGCAAAAGCGGCGATAGCGACGCTGGACGATATCACCACGTCTACCCTGCGCGCCGATCTGGCCGCGATGGGGCATGAAACCACGCTGACAAGGATATTTCGCACATGACCCAATCCTCAGGCCCGCTGCGCGTGGGCATCGGTGGCCCGGTTGGGGCAGGCAAAACCACCCTGACGGAAAAGCTGTGTGTGGCCTTGGCAACCAGATGTTCCATGGCGGTGATCACCAATGATATCTACACCCGCGAGGATGCCGATTACCTGATGCGCGCGCAGGTGCTGTCTGGTGACCGGATCAGGGGCGTCGAAACTGGCGGTTGCCCGCACACGGCGATCCGCGAAGATGCGTCGATCAATCTGGCGGCAGTGGCGGATCTGCGCAGCAACTTTCCCGATCTTGACCTGATCCTGATCGAAAGCGGCGGCGATAATCTGGCGGCCACCTTTAGCCCGGAATTGGCGGATCTGACGATCTATCTGATTGATACGGCTGCGGGGCAGGATATCCCGCGCAAACGCGGGCCGGGGGTGGCGCGGTCCGATTTGTTGGTGGTCAACAAAACCGATCTGGCCCCCTATGTCGGCGTTGATCTGGCGCAGCATGAGGCGGATACCAAGGTGGCACGCAGAACGCGGCCCTATGTGATGGCGCGTTTGCGCCAAGGCGTAGGGGTGGAAGATGTGGTGGCATTTTTGGTGCGCGAGGGCGGTCTGGTGTTGAAACCACTGGCCAAATAATTGTTTTTGCAACCTGGAAGAGAAAAATTTCCCTACG
Organism: Pseudorhodobacter sp.; assembly: GCA_031413495.1. Lineage (GTDB taxonomy): Bacteria > Pseudomonadota > Alphaproteobacteria > Rhodobacterales > Rhodobacteraceae > JACMNW01. The sequence continues at coordinate 18,155 of JANOFE010000089.1, forward strand.
AAAATTTTTCCTACGAAAAATCTTCTCCTCGCTCTCGTCAGGCCACAGCCACATTATGCGCCAAGGCGCAGCGCTGCCAAAGCGATCCCAAAGCCGCCACCAGCGCATCAATATCGGCGTCGCTGTGCAAGGGGCCGGGGGTAATGCGCAACCGTTCGGTGCCCTTCGGCACGGTCGGATAGTTGATCGGCTGCACGTAGATGCCCCAATCCTGCATCAGGATATCGCTGATCTGGCGGCACTTGACCGGATCGCCGATCATCACCGGGATGATATGGCTGTCGTTCTGCAAATGTGGAATGCCGATGGCATCCAGTTTCGCGCGCAGCTGTGCCACGCGGTCACGTTGCGCCAGACGCTCAACGTTGGATGATTTCAGGTGGCGAATAGACGCCGCCGCCGCCGCCGCAACCGCCGGGGGCAGGGCAGTGGTGAAGATGAACCCGGACGCGAAACTGCGGATGAAATCGCAAAGGGTGGCTGACCCGGTGATATAGCCGCCGACCACGCCGTAAGCCTTGCCAAGCGTCCCCTCGATCAGATCAATCCGGTGCGCCAGCCCTTCGCGTTCCGACACACCGCCGCCGCGCGGGCCATACATGCCGACAGCATGCACTTCGTCGATATAGGACAGTGCGCCATGCGCTTCGCAGACCTCAATGATTTCGCGGATCGGGGCCACGTCGCCGTCCATCGAATAGACGCTCTCGAACGCCACAATCTTGGGGCGGTCACCCACCGCATGCAGCTTGCGGTCCAGATCGCGCCAATCGTTGTGCTTCCACAGCACTTTGTCGGCGCGGGAATGGCGGATCCCTTCGATCATCGAGGCGTGGTTGCCCGCATCCGACAGGATAACCGCCCCCGGAATGCGCGAACCCAGTGTGCTCAGCGCCGCCCAGTTTGACACATAGCCGGATGTGAACAGCAACGCGCCTTCCTTGCCATGCAGATCGGCAAGTTCCGCCTCCAGCAACAGATGATGATGCGTGTTGCCCGAAATATTGCGCGTGCCGCCAGCCCCGGTGCCGCAGGCCTGTACAGTATCGACCATCGCCGCCACAACATCAGGATGTTGTCCCATGCCAAGGTAATCGTTGGAACACCACACCGTCACGTCAGACTTTGCACCGCCTGCATGACTGGCGGCCTTTGGAAAAGACCCGCGCACCCGTTCAAGATCAGCGAAGACACGGTAATTGCCATCGGCTTTCAAGGCATCCAGTTGCGATTGAAACAGGTGATCAAAGTCCATGGCTATTCTCTTTCAGGCTATCCAAGGAAGGAGTGGCTTTTGACATCTTAGGTTTTTGCGCGGGCATCATCCAGCGCCATAGCTTTTGGTCGGGCAATGGCACCACCATGAACCAATGTTCAAGAAGTGCCAGTAAGGTCAAGGCGCTTAGCAGCACAAAGCCTATTTGTCGCGCATCCGTCGGGGCCGAAGCGGCACGTTCCAGCCAGCATCCGGCGGCAAACGTAAGGGCGGTCACCGCCACTGGAAAAAAGCCATTCATCTTGGCATGGCGAAAGTGGCTGGCCAGATGCTCCAACGGGCGCGGCAAAAATTCCACATTGATGTGTGGCACGCCAAGAAACAAGTTCACCTTTGCCGAAATACGCGCGAAAAACAGCACCGCAAAGGTCCATAGGGCAAATTGGTTTGGCATGTCGACCGAGGCATAGAAGATCAGGATCAATGCAATGATCAGCAGTGTCTCGTGATAGGCGATTGTTCCAACGGCGCGCTGAAAGCGGTCGCCGAAGGCAGCATTCGCAGGGCAGGCCTTGGTATTCGGTCCGGTGATCGCACCCGACAGGAAGGCCAGCTCGATCCAGCCCCAAATCCCTAACGCGGACAGAAAAGCAAAATAAACGCCATGGACTGACACATCATCCAGCGAAAGATTAAGCCCGACCACACCCGCAAACAACAGTGGCAGGCCAAAGATCACCGACCGGAAATGGGCGTCGCCCCCCGCATTATCAGCATAGCGCACCCGCCACAGCAAAATGCCGGTCGAAAACCACCACAGAAAGACTGCGGCTAGACCTGCGATCCACGAATTAGTCATGCGCGGCACCCCACAACTGCAGGGTGGCGCCAGACCCTATAGAGTAAACTTGCGCGGTACCCCGCAATTGCAGGGTGCCGCCAGACCTTGTAGAGTAAACTTGCGCGGCACCCCGCAATTGCAGGGTGCCGCGCAGGGTTGCGGGACGCGCCCATCCCACAGCCCCAACCTCTGCCATGGCAGCGGTATGGGAATTCAGCGTCAATAGGATGGCTCCAGCCGCACATTCGCGGGCAAGTCATGCCGAATGGCAGGGATTGTATAAAGCGACACAAAGGCCCGTGCCGCCGATGCCGCCGCCGACCAGCCCGCCAGTTTACCGCCAATGCCGCCGCGCCGTTTGGCGGCGTCCATCGCGATGAAGGCTGCATTCATCCGGTCCAGATTGGGCCGCCAGCGTTTGTGGTGAATATCCAGCTCGATCGGAAAGATTTGCAGGCTGATCTCAGATGTGATGCGGAACACCTCTTGGTCATACCAATCAATATCCACCCCAAGCGCCTTGTGGAATTCCGGCCGGGCATGGTCGCGCACCCACATGGTCATGTAAACGGCGGTCAGGAAAAACTTGATATACAGCTTGTTGCCAAAGCTGGTGGTCAGTTTTGGATCGGTTTTCATCAGCAAGGCAAACGCCTCGCCATGGCTGAACTCATCATTGCACCATTCGCGGAACCATTTGAAAATCGGGTGAAACCGCTGTTCGGGATGGCGTTCCAGATGCCGGAAAATGGTGATGTAGCGGGCGTAACCGATTTTTTCGCTGAGGTAAGTCGCGTAATAGATAAACTTCGGGCGGAAGTAAGTGTATTTCTTGGCGCGGGTCAGAAAGCCAAGATTAACGGCCACCCCGGCTTCGCGCAGCGCATCGTTGATGAACCCGGCATGGCGGGCCTCATCGCGCGCCATCAGGCCGAACAATTCGCAGATATCCGGATTTGCGCCGCGGCGTTTCATTTCCTTATACAGCACACAGCCCGAAAATTCGGCGGTGCAGGAAGAGACCAGAAAGTCGATGAACTCGCGCTTTAACTTTGGCTCCATGCCCTCCCAATCGGCATCCCATTCAGCGTTTTTCTTGAAATGGGTCTTGTTCGGGTCAGACTTCATCTGCGCAATCAGCTTATCCCAATCTGCCCGCACCGGGCTGACGTCGATCTTGTCCATCTCGTCAAAATCGGTGGTGTAAAAGCGCGGGTTCAGCAGCGTGGTTTCCGTGGCCATCGCGGTGGTATCGCTCACCGGGGATGACTGGTCGATATCATCTGGAAACAGGTCTTTCGGATTGGCGTTCATAGCTTCACCTCATCTGAAAAGGAAAATTCGCACAGCTCCATAAAGCCCAGATCGCCGGTCATCCGGGTCCACATCCGTTCCAGCCGACTGGCGCGGGTGATGGTGGCGGTGCGGTCTTCGATAATCAATTCGCCGTAAGCGGCAAGCACAGGTTTGCCATGCACCAACACCTCGTCACCGGGATAGACGACCGCGCCGTTGTTAAAGCGCACATGGGCGTGCAGGCTTTCGAAACGGTGGCTGACCTCGACGGTGCAGGGCACGTCTTCGGCCGTTTTTGTGAATAGTCCCATGGTTCAGTTCCCTATTCTTATGGTCTTATTGGGCCAGAAGCCGTTCGAACGCGGCTTCATTATCGGCCCCGAAAGCATAGAGTTCAGCGCTCCAGCCGGTGTGATCATCTTCAATCGTCAGCCGACCATTTTCATACCGAACCAGACGCACAGGCAACAGCGGATCAATCCCGTGCTTGCGCCGTTCCGTCGCAAGGCCGCTTTGGATGACGGTAATAAACCCGCCATGCGGCAGGTCCAGCATCACCGTGCCATCGACATTCAACACGGTCACAGCCTGCGCCGAATGGCCTTGCAGGATAATCTCGCGTTCCTGCACAACGGTGGACGGCTTTGGCACGCCCACATGGTCACGGCCTGTCAGCACGGAAAAAGACACCACCGCAAGCGTCGCCAGAACCAGCGCCAGCATACCCCGTAGCAAGGCCTTTGGGATCATTTCAGGGTTGTCGCTGCGTAACTTGGGCGCGCGCGGCAGAGACCGTGTTGGCTGTGTCATAACCGCTCTCCCTATTTCGCCGCCAGAACGCCGCTGGGCGTCACGGCATCATTATTGCGTGAAATCACTGGCATGCTGAGGCGTTGTTCGGCGGCGTCACTCAACAAACGGGCCACGCGGGCGGCGTCAGGAATGCAGCGCAAAGCGGGTTGGGTTTTGCTTAAGCGCCAAGGGCGGACATGTGGCCACGCAACCAGATACGAAATCTTTGTGTCGCCCAACGTATCAAGCACAATGGTGCCGGTGCCTGACTTGCGCAGGTCAAGGTTGGCATTGGCAATCTGGGCATAAGGCAGATTGAAGGTGACCGACAACGCGGCCCCGATCCGCATCACCACGCGTGCCGAAGTGACGGTATATATCGTGGCGCGCGCCTGTGCATAGGCAAGCAGCAGCACCACCGCGCAGACCAAAACCCCCAGCGCCAGATGCGGCAAACCAATGGCAACTGCCATTCCAATTCCGCCAGCAGCAAACCCGGTCGATGCGCGCCAAAAGGCAAGCACCACAAAATAGCCTGCGATCCAGTAAAGACCAAAAGCATGGACCGCCAATGCCCAGGTTGACGGGCAGCCCTGCCACAGAATATCTTCGCCCGTGGGCGGGCGTTCGGGCAAGCCCGGCAGCGGCTCGAAAGCGAAATCGTCATGGCCTGTCATGGCAGACCCTCCCTAGATTAGTGTCCAAAAATGCGGCCCGGGCGCGGGCCGCATCAAGGGGTATCAGAAACCGCGCTTGCGCTTGTCAGCGGCGTACAACCAGCCACCTGCAACATAGCCCGAGATCTTGTCTTCTTCCAGCATCGTCACTTCGGCTGCTGAACGTGTCGCAGGGATCGCGCCGAAAAGATCCGATGTCAGCGCATTCACGCGCACGCGGTCACCTTGGATCTTGGCCATCGGCATCGGCACCAGCCGTTTGCCACCAGAGTTGAGGTCAATTTCCAAATAGCGCACCAACTGTTCCGGCGCATCAACCCACATGTCGGACACGCGACCCACCACTTCCAGATCACCTGCCTGAACCGGCAGACCGCGCGGATCGCGACCGGCAGAGACAAGAAACCCATCTTCCCGGCCCATCGGCACGATCTTGTTATGACCGTGCCCATCCAACTCTGGCAGGTCACGGCGCGGGGCCCAAGAGGCGGGGCCAACACCGTCTGTCATCGGGTTGCCGGTTGCGACATGGGGAAATCCATCGGCGTGGGCCGTGCGGGCCATCGCCAGTTCGCGCGCTTCGCGTGCGCCGTTTGGCATGGTTACATCCCCCCGGCCGTGCGGCAGGCGGAAGGTCTTTGCTTTTGGCAAAGCAAACGCGCCCTGGTTTGACGCGGGCGTGCCATCCTCATTTTCAAGCGGATAGCCTTCGCGCATGTTTTCGGTTTGCAGGTAGTAGACCAGCAGGGCAAAGAACCCCCAGAACAGCCAGATCGCAAGGCTTGCAAGATCAAAATCGCCAAAGAAAGTTACACCAACCATATTGTGGTCCTCCGCAGGTTAGGTAGGAAATTCCATGATGCCCGGTTGGGCCGCATTGGAAGTGGTTTTCGGGTTGTAGGGAAGGGTCCGCACCAGCGGGCCCAGGGTGATCAGCGATACAAAAAGCACCAGAATTTCAATGTTGTAGACAAAGCTATAGCCGAAAGACGGCGTCGCCAGCGCATCACCGAACCGGCCTGCCATGGCGTAGCTGCCCATTGTATCGCGCAGGGTGCCGCCAATGGCGATGGACAGTCCCGCCGCAGTGGCCTGTGCCGCCCCCCAAGCGCCAAGCGCCAATCCGCGCCCGGCACGCCCGGTTTCCGGCAGGGCCATGGCCGCACTTAGGGTGGATACCGCAAACAAGCCGACACCAAGGCCAATGCCGAGGGCTCCGATATAGAACAGCGCCACCGAACTGATAAGCCCTGCCAATATAATTGCACTGAACGCGGCAATCCCCACAAGAATCCCGCGCGCTGCCATCCGGTAGGCGTCCAGCCCCGTTCCCATCCAGCGGCCCGCAAGGATGAACCCGGTCAGCGCGCCAATCGCATTGGCCGCCGTCAGCCAGGTTGTCGCGCCCACAGACAGACCAAGGATTTCGCCACCATAAGGTTCCAGCAGCACATCCTGCATTTGAAAGCCCATGGTGCCGATAACAACCAACATCAGCAATCGACCGGCATTGCCGCCTGCGATAAAATCGCGCCAGGATTCCAGAAACACAGGACGCGCCTCGGCCATCTGGGCCCGCGTCATCGGTCTGACTTTTTCTTGCTGCCACAAGGCAATGATATTCAAAACCATGGTCACGACAGCGCATCCCTGCACCACGCGGATCAGCCGGATCTGGTCGAAATCGCGCAACAGCCAGCCGATGATCACAGATGACAGTGCCATTCCCAAAAGGAACATCACATACAAAAGCGCCACCACTTTGGATCGTGTCTCATCCGTCGCGCGGTCTGACGCCAGTGCAAGCCCCGCCGTTTGCGTCATGTGCAAGCCAAGGCCGGTCATCAAAAACGCCAAACCCGCAAGTGCCTTGCCCGCCCATTGCGGCCCTTGAACCTGATCCCCTGACAGCACGATCAACGCGAACGGCATGATCGCAAGGCCGCCCATCTGCCAAAGCGATCCGAACCACAGATAGGGGATGCGCTTCCACCCGATGTAGGACCGGTGGTTGTCGCTTTTATGACCCAGAAGCGCGCGGAAAGGCGCCACCAACACCGGCAGGGCGATCATGAACGCCACCACAGAAGCCGCCACTGACAGCTCGACAATCATCACCCGGTTCAGGGTGCCTAGCAGCAATACCGTCGCCATGCCGACCGACACCTGAAACAGCGACAGCCGCAAAAGCTGCCGCATCGGCAGCCCTTCGGATGCGGCATCCGCAAAGGGCAACCAGGCCCCACTTAGCTTTTTGATCTGGCTTTTGCCAAGGATCATGGACGGAACTCCAGACATTCGGAAATGTAGAAGCCACTGGTGACGCGTTTGATTTTGGTCAACCGGCCCTTGGTGTCTTTGTTCAGCGTTGCAAAGGCTTGCGGGATCATGACCGGTGATCTGTCGGCGCGCGGGAAAGCTTTGCCAAGCGTAAAGAAGGTCATCAGAAAAGCTGTGCGGGGGGCGACGGTGAACACGATAGATTCCGCCGTGCGTTGGCCCAACCTGTCCAGCGCCTTCGCGATATCGGGCGAGGTGTAGTAAATCAGGCTGTCCATCGCCATGACATAGTCAAACCAGCCATGGCTTTCGGCCAGCATATCACCCGCGGCAAAGCGCACCCGTTTTTGATGATCCGCCGACAGCCGCGACCTCGCGATACCGATCAGCTGCGGCGAAATATCCACCGCCACCACATCGGCCCCGCGCGCCGCCAGTTCCGCGGTCATCAGGCCGGTGCCACAGCCCGCATCCAAGACACGGGCGCCTTTCAAATCCTTCGGCAGCCGCGCCATCATGGCGCTGCGCATCTGGTCACGGCCCTTGCGGACCGTTTCGCGAATGCGGCTTACAGGCGCATCCGATGTCAAGCGTTCCCAAACCTTGGTCGCGGTGCGATCAAAGTAATGCTCAACCCGGTCGCGTGTGGCGGAATAGTCAGCCATGGTCAGTCAAACCCCAGCAATTCAAAAATCTCACGGTCGGGCAGGGGCGCAGGCGTGCTGCCCGGTTTCATCACCGACTGCCACAGGGTGTTGGCCAGCTGCATATATTCCGCCCGCGCCATCACCACGTCTTCATCGGCGTCCATCTCGAACAGGGTTTTCTTCTTCAGGCGCGACCGGCGGATAGCATCAATGTCAGGCATATGCGCCAAACGGTTAAAGCCCACACGTTCGCAGTAGCGATCCACCTCATTCGTCTCGCGCGACCGGTTCGCCACACAGCCCGCAAGCTGCACCTTGTAGTTGCTGGATTTCGCCTGCACCGCCGCAATGATGCGGTTCATCGCATAGATGCTGTCAAAGTCATTGGCGGTGACGATCAGCGCGCGGTCGGCATGTTGGAGCGGTGCTGCAAAGCCCCCGCAAACCACATCGCCCAGCACGTCGAAAATCACCACATCGGTATCTTCCAGCATGTGATGCTGCTTTAGCAGCTTCACCGTCTGCCCCACCACATAGCCGCCACAGCCGGTGCCGGCAGGCGGCCCGCCTGCTTCCACGCATTTCACGCCGTTGAAACCGATGGCCACGTAATCTTCCGGGCGCAGTTCTTCGGGGTGGAAATCCACCTCTTTCAGAATGTCGATCACCGTCGCCTGCAGGCGGCCGGTCAGGGTAAAGGTGCTGTCGTGTTTCGGGTCGCAGCCGATCTGCAAAACCCGCTTGCCCATCATCGAAAACGCGGCTGACAGGTTGCTGGAGGTGGTCGACTTGCCGATGCCGCCCTTGCCATAGACGGAAAACACCTTGGCACCTTCGATCTTGGTGTCGGCATCTTGATGCACCTGCACCGATCCTTCGCCATCGCGGCCCAAACCAGCGGCGTCTCGCAAGCTGGGTATTTCATCACGCGGGCTCATATCGTGCCCCTTTCATCTTGGTTCAAATATCCCCGCCGGAGGCGTCTTCCCTTGGGGCTTGATGTCTGTGTCCTGATTGTCATTCGGCTGCAATTCCTTCCAACCGGTCTTCCAATTCGTCTGCAGCACCCTGCAAGGCGGCAAGTGTTGCCGCATCGGGTGTCCAGTAGTTGCGCTCTGATGCTTCCAGCAACCGTCCCGCCATCTTGGCGGCGGCTTCGGGGTTCAGGTCGGCCAAACGGCGGCGCATCACGTCATCCAGCACAAAAGTTTCGCTTAGTTTCTGGTAAACCCACGGGTCAACCTGTGCCGTGGTCGCCGACCAGCCCATGGTGTTGGTCACATGGGCTTCGATCTGGCGCACGCCTTCGGCACCGTGGCGCAACATGCCTTCATAGAATTTCGGGTTCAGGCTGCGCGACCGGGTTTCCAGCGCAATCTGGTCTTTCAAGGTACGCACCTGCCCCGCGCCACGGGTCTGATCACCAATATAAACCGGCGTATCGATGCCACCGCGTGCGCGTTTCACCGCACGCGCGATGCCACCGAGCGTATCAAAATAATGATCAACCGAGGTGACGCCCAGTTCTACTGATTCAAGGTTCTGATAGGCAAGATCCACATCCTTCAGCGCCTTTTGCAGCAGGGCCGCGTTCTTCACCGGCTTGCCGCCACGCCCGTAAGCGAATGACTTGCGCGCCTCATAGGCGTCCGCCAGCTCGTCATCTTCGCCAAAGGCGGATGATCCGACCAGCACGTTGACGTTTGATCCATAAGCGCCCTCAGCGTTCGAGAACACGCGCAGGCTTGCTGTTTCCATATCGACACCCATTTCCGCCGCATAGGCCATCGCATGGGCGCGGATGAAGTTTTGCGATGCAGGTTCATCCTCTGCCGTGGCCGCTTTCCACGCCGCTTCGGCCAGCATCCGGGTTTGCAAGGGCAGCAGATCGCGGAAGATGCCCGACAGTGTCATCACCACATCAATGCGGGGGCGACCAAGGTCTGACAGCGGAATCAGATCGGCCCCGGACAGACGACCATAGTGGTCAAACCGTGGCTTTGCCCCCATCAGCGCCAAAGCTTGCGCAATCGGCCCGCCATCGGATTTGATATTGTCAGACCCCCACAACACCACGGCCACCGTGCGCGGCAGGCGGGGATGCGTGGCCAGCAGGCGGTCGGCCTGTGCGGCACCATCCTGCATGGCAAAGGCGGTCGGCATGCGAAACGGGTCAAACGCATGGATGTTGCGGCCCGTTGGCAGAATTTCCGGCGCGCGGATCAGATCGCCGCCGGGAACCGGACGGATGAAATGGCCGCCAAGCGCGCGCAACAACGCGGGAATCTCATGATCATCTTGCAGCAGGGCATCGGCACGCGCCCGCGCATCGTCGCCTTCCGGCATCAGGGCAATCATGTCTGCGCGTGCCGCATCGCACATCGGGCGGCCCAGAATGTGCAACCCGTCAGGGATCAGCGCGCCTTCGGTTTCCAGCAGTTTGGCCCAAAGTGCGTCGGGTGCATGACCGTCCAGATCAACCAATGCGGCCTGTGACGCGATCAGCGCTTCCAGATCAGCGCGCTCGGCTGCACCCGGTGCGGCGCTACGCCAACGGCCAAGACTGTCCTTCAAATCCGCCAAGCCCTTGTAAAGGCCCGATTGCCCCAAGGGTGCTGTCAGATGCGTGACGGTAATGGCGTTGGACCGCCGCTTTGCCAGTGTTGCCTCAGACGGATTGTTGGCGGCATAAAGATAGACATTCGGCAACCCGCCGATCAAGCGATCCGGCCAGCACGCGCCCGATACCCCGGCCTGTTTGCCCGGCATAAACTCCAGCGCGCCATGCATGCCAAAATGCAGCAGAACGTCCGCCCCAAACGACTCGCGCATCCAGCGGTAGAAGGTGACAAAGGCATGCGTGGGCGCAAAGCCTTTCTCGAACAACAGGCGCATCGGATCGCCCTCATAGCCGAACACCGGCTGCAACCCGACAAACACGTGGCCGAACTGACAGCCCAGCACATGCACGCCGCGCCCGTCGGATTGGATGCGACCGGGGGCAGGGCCCCATGCGGCCTCGACCTCTTTTAGCCAAGGCGTATCGCGCACCATGTCGGATGCGGAAACGGTCACGGCCACATTGGCGGGCTGGCCGTACATCTTTGCATTGCCGCCCAGAACGGCCTCACGCAGATCAGCCACGGTTGCGGGCGGCGTCAGCGCGTACCCCTGCGCTTTCATTGCATGCAAGGTATTGAACAGGCTTTCAAACACCGAAAGATAGGCCGCCGTGCCCGCAGCCCCCGCATTCGGTGGAAAGCCGTACAGAACCACGGCCACCTTGCGCTGTGCCACTTGGCTGCGCCGCAGCTTTGCCAGCCGCAGGGTCTTGTCAGCCAGCGCATTGATCCGCTCAAAACACGGTGCCATGGCGCGGGCATCGGGGCCAGAGGCGGCAGGCGGATTGCAAGGTTTGGCGCAACCCGCGCAGCCATTTGCATCATGACGCCCGGCAAAAACCGTGGGGTTCGTGGCCCCGTCAATCTCGGGCAGCGCGACAAGCATCGTCGTTTCCACCGGGCCAAGCCCGCCACCGGATGACGCCCATTGGCCCAGCGTCTGAAATTCCAACGGATGCGCCGCAATATAGGGCACGTCCAACGCCGCCAGCGCCTCAACGGCCGCAGGGCTGTCATTATACGCAGGGCCGCCCACAAGGCTGAACCCCGACAAAGACACCAGCGCATCGACGCGGCTGCCGTTCGGGCCTTTGAAGAAGGCGTCAATCGCAGGGCGGCCATCAAGGCCCCCGGCAAAGGCGGGCAGAACGGCCATGCCGCGCGCCTCAAACGATTTGATAACCTGATCGTAATGCGCGGTGTCTGACGCAAGGATGTAGGAGCGCAGCATCAACAACCCGACCGTCACCTTTGCATCCACCGGGCGCGGCATATCCGCCAGATCGGTGGTGATGCGGGTTTTCAGGGCCGGGTGGTACATGCCAACATCGGGATAGTCGATCGGCGCATTGGCGGTGACGGTCTTGAAGGCGGCCACAGAGGCATAGCGCGACACCAAAAACCGGATCATCTGTTCCAGATTGTCATCCGACCCGCCCAGCCAATATTGCATCGCCAGAAACCACGCCCGCACGTCCTGGCTTTTGCCGGGAATGAAGCGCAGGATTTTCGGCAGACGGCGCAGCATCTTCATCTGCTTTTCGCCGGAATTTGCAGACGGCTCTTTCGATCCGCGCAGCTTTTTCATCAGCGCCATCATGCCGGATGCGGGCTTGGCCATATCCAGCCCGCCCATTTTGGTCAGCTTGACGATCTGCGGATCGGCAATCACGCCGACAAAGGCATCCACCCGGTCGCGCGCAGCCTGCAGTTCGGGCAGAATGGCGGTGATATGTTCTTCAATGAACAAAAGGTTCGCGACCAAAAGGTCAGCCGATGCAACTGATGCCTTGGCGCGTGCCAAAGCGCTTGGATTTTCAGCCCATTCGGCGGCGGCATGGATGGTGACAGTGATGCCGGGGAACGCCTTTGCAAGTCGGGGTGCTATGCGGGCGGCAGGCCCTGCGGCATGCGCATCAAGGGTGACGATGACCACATTATACCCGGATTTCGGGGTGTCTGACGTGCCAGCAAGGAAACCATCATCGCGCATAATGTGCCTTTGCCTCATAAAGCGTCTCGACGCTGATTTGGGCGACGCCCTTGTCGGATGCGTATTTTTCGGTATTCCGCTTGGCCTTGCCGCGCACGAAGAACGGGATTTTCTTCAACTCACGCTCGGCTGCGGCAAGCCAGATGACGTCGCTGGCATGGGTCATAGCCGAGCTATTTTTCTGTTCAAAAATATCCCCGCCGGAGGCTTCGACATCAGCAGCGGACACAGCCGCAGCCGGCTGCGCCTTGCCACCGTGATGGCTGGCACCAGCCGCATCATGAAACTCAAAATCTTCGCGGAACATGGTCAGCAGGTGCTCTTCCAGACCCATCACCAGCGGATGGATCCAGGTATCAAAGATCACATTGCAGCCTTCAAAGCCCATCTGGGGCGAATAGCGGGCTGGAAAATCCTGCACATGCACGGGGGATGAAATCACCGCACAAGGGATGCCGAACCGCTTGCCGATGTGGCGCTCCATCTGGGTGCCAAGGATCAGCTCTGGTTGCAGACGGGCAATTTCGGCCTCGACCTCCAGATAATCATCGGAAATCAGCGCCTCCAGCCCATAAGCCTTTGCGGCGGTGCGCATGGGCCGGGCGAATTCGCGGTTATAGCAACCCATGCCGACCACCTCGAAGCCAATCTCAGTAGCGGCAATGCGGGCGGCGGCCATGACGTGGGTGGCGTCGCCAAAGATGAACACGCGCTTGCCGGTGAGGTAGGTGCTGTCGACGCTCGCAGACCACCACGGCAGGCGCAGGCGCGATTCGTCAACCTTTGGCGACAGGCCGGTGATGCCCGCGACTTCATGCAGGAAATCGCGGGTGGCCCCAACGCCGATGGGCACGATCTTGGTGTAGGGCTGGTTGAAAGTTTTCTCGGCATAGCGCGCGGCGGATTCGCCGGTTTCAGGATAGAGCAGCACGTTGAAATGGGCAGCGCCCATGCGGGTGATGTCGGAGGGTGCAGCCCCCATCGGGGCGCAGAGGTTGACGGTGATGCCCATCAGCGCCAGCAGTGCGGTTACCTCGGCAATGTCATCGCGGTGCCGGAACCCAAGCCCCGTCGCCCCCAGCAAGTTGCAGGTGATGGCATCCGTCCGCGCCATCGGTTTCGCAAGCGCGCGCACGATTTGCAGAAACGTCTCATCGGCACCAAAATTTTCCTTGCGCTGATAGCTGGGCAAATCCAGTGGAATCACCGGGATCGGCAGGCCAATTGCCTCGGCCAGCCCCCCCGGATCATCCTGAATAAGTTCCGCCGTGCAAGACGCGCCGACAATCATCGCCTCGGGCTTGAACCGGGCATAGGCATCGCGGGCGGCGTCTTTGAACAGGTTGGCAGTATCACCGCCCAGATCGCGGGCTTGGAAGGTGGTGTAGGTGACCGGGGGCCGCGCATTGCGACGTTCAATCATCGTGAACAAAAGGTCGGCATAGGTGTCGCCCTGCGGCGCGTGCAGGACATAATGCAGGCCCTTCATACCGGTGGCGACGCGCATCGCACCCACATGGGTTGGGCCTTCATATGTCCACAGCGTCAGCTTCATTCGGCGGCCTCCCGTGACAGGAGCGCGCGGCGGCGCAGCGGACGCGAGAAAAGACCCGCCAGATCGCCCGCCTGTTCGTAAAAATGCACCGGCGTGAACACCAATTCGATGGCCCATTTGGTGGTCAGGCCCTCGGCCTCCAGCGGGTTGGCAAGGCCAAGGCCGCAGACGGTCAGATCGGGGCGGCTTGCGCGCACCCGGTCCAGCTGCAGATCAACGTCCTGACCTTCGGAAATCACCGGCCCTTCGGCCAGCAGATCAAGATCGGGGCCAAGAATATCGCGGTGCAAAAACGGTGTGCCAACTTCAATCGCCCGCATGCCGCATTCGCGGGTCAAAAACCGCGCCAATGGAATTTCCATCTGGCTGTCGGGAAAGAAAAACACCGATTTGTCCGTCAGGGTTGCCGCATGTGCAGCCACCGCCTTGCGGGCACGGGCACGCGGGGCGGCGATCACAGATGCGAACACCGCATCCGACACGCCAAATTCCGTTGCAATGGCTTGCAGCCAAGCGGTAGTGCCTTCTTCGCCGAATGGGAACGGGGCGGACAAACCGCGCGCGCCGCGCCGCATCAAGGCCTCGCGGGTGTCGCTTAAAAACGGCTGTGTCAGGGCAAAAACGGTGTTGGCACCCACGCCGGGCATATCGCCTGCACGGCGGGCGGGCAGGCAACGCACCGGGCCCACGCCCATCGCAGCAAGCAGTGCAAGCGCCTGATCTTCGACCACATCGGGCAACGCGCCAACCAACAGCAATTCCCGCGCCGTGGTGGCGGGCAGGGCGGGCACCATCGCGGCAAGACAGGCATCCTCGCCTTGGGTAAACGTCGTCTCGATGCCAGACCCGGAATAGTTGTAAACCCGCACGTGCGGGCTGTGCAGGCCCGACAAACGCTCTGCCGCGCGGCCCAAATCCAGCTTGATCACTTCGGATGGGCACGATCCCACCAAGAACAGCTGTCGAATGTCAGGTCTGCGTGACAGCAGCCGCGCAACCTCGCGGTCCAGCTCAACATTTGCGTCAGCAAGACCGGCTAGGTCTTTCTCTTCAAGAATCGCCGTCCCGAACCGGGGCTCTGCAAAAATCATCACCCCGGCGGCCGATTGCAGCAGATGCGCACAGGTGCGGCTGCCGACCACCAAAAAGAACGCATCCTGCATTTTGCGGTGCAGCCAGATGATCCCGGTCAGCCCACAAAACACCTCACGCTGGCCACGCTCTTTCAGAACGGGGGTATCGCGGCATCCTTTTGCAGGCATATCAAGGCTCATGCGGGCACCTGCATATCACGTCGTGCCTGCCGCAACTTCCACAGAAATTGCCCCGCGTTGATCACATAGGCGGCATAGGCCGCCAGCGCCAAAAGCATCAAGCCATCCGGTGCCATTCCATTCGTCCAAAGCATTGCAACGTATAGAGAATGCAACCCGATCACAGCAAAACTAAAGACGTCTTCCCAAAAGAACGCAGGCGCAAAAAGATATTGCCCGAACACTTTCTTTTCCCAGATCGCCCCGGTGACCATGATCACCATCAAAAATGCCGTTTTGATCAGAATGGAAATTGTCGCTGCTTCATAGCCAGAACCCGTCACCAGATAGCGCAGCACAAGAACCAACGAAATGCCGAACGCCAGAAACTGCAGCGGTGCCAGCAGACCCTGCACCAGCGTCCAGACCGTGGCATCGCGCCGGGCGCGTTCCGCCTCGGTGTAAAGCCGCTTTCTTGGCATGGATCTGGCAGTCGATTGCATGGCTCAGCGCTTCCCCCCAAAGTCGGCTTTGTCTGTCCAAATTAACGTCGCAGCACGGAGTGTCAACTAAAAGTTACAGCTTTTGCATTTACAGTTGCTGCAAAAATCTGCGAAGGCCGTCACCGCAAAATCTTTCAAAATACACTGAAAACAAACAATAATATCTGTATGCAGCGGCATTCTTCCTATTGTCGCTGCATCAGGTGTCTATTTTCTTTGACAATCTTTTGCGGAAAAGAGTATGTCTGAGACAGAATTTGCATGTGTTGCAGCCAATGAAGATTGGCGCGATTTTTGAACGGGCCGGTGGAGCTGCCAATGCACGATGGCCAAAATGGCATTTTGGGTCGCCGCGCCGAAAGCGTAACAGGCGGTGTTTCTGATTTGGCCGCCAAGATTGTCGCGCGGCTTGCCGCCCGCGAACTGCAGGCGGCCCCCAGTTTTATTGAACCCATCATGCAGCGCCTGACAGAAGCCGTAAAATCAGATCAGCCCAGCATGATCGAGGCGCTGAAACCCGACCTTCGACGCGCCAGAATTACGCCGGCAATATTGGCCGATGTCTATATTCCCGAGGCAGCCCGCAGACTTGGCAGGGCGTGGGAGGATGATACGCTGACCTTTGCCGATGTCACGATCGGCACCGTGCGGCTGCAATCCATCTTGCGTGATATCAGTGCCGATTGGGCCGCCGATGCCGGAAGAACGGCCAATGGGGATGGCGCCGTGTTGCTGTTGCTGCCGGAAAAAGAACACCACACGCTTGGTCCGCTGGTCTTGACAGGGCAACTGCGCAGGCGCGGCGTTTCTGTCTGCCTGCAACTGGCGACCGCAGATGGCGAATGGCGGTCTGCTTTGCACAAGCGGCATTTCAATGGGGTCATCATTTCTGTCGGCTGGGAGGGCAAGATTGCGGCGTGCGCGCAGCTTATCGCGACGATCAAGAAGCTGACCAAGGGAAGAATGCCTGTGGCTGTGGGGGGCGCAGTTCTGACAAGATCTGATGGTATTTATGGCTGTGAAGCGGCTGATGTTGTGACAAATGACTTGGATAAAGTGCTGAATATATTTGGACTTTCGGCCAGTGCCTCTCGCGCTTGTGAAAGCGTATAACCCCCTGTCCATCCAGGTTTGGATGGCGGCAAGACGTTCGGTATAACCCGTGACCACAGACGGCAGACATCTTTTGAATGGTGGCAAAGTTCCGCTGATTGCCCCGGATTTGCTGGCAGAAATTCTGTCTTCGGCATCCGATATTGCGTTGCTGGTCGACAGCAATCTTCGGATCATGTCGGTGCTCGTCAATCCACATCATCGCAGTTTTGGCCATCTGACCGATTGGGAAGGCGCACTGCTGTCATCCGTCCTGACCGAAGAAAGCCTGCGCAAGTTTGAAAGACGCCTGACCGAAATGCGGGATGCCCGTCGCGGCCCCTTGGCGGTTGAAATCAATCACGCCGATCAGGTGAATTGGGAATTCCCGGTGCGTTATTCCCTGCACCGGATCGAGGCGGACGGATCACTTTTGATGCTTGGTCGCGATTTGCGCCCGATTGCCGAAGTGCAGCAGCAACTTGTCGCGGCCCAGATGTCGTTGGAACGCGACTATGAAACCCAACGCGAAATGGATACCCGCTACCGCGTCTTGATGGAAGTATCGCGTGACCCGATTGTTCTTATCTCGATGTCATCGGGGCGGATTGCCGATGTGAACGCGGCGGCGGCGGCCTTGCTTGGTGGCCAGCGTGCGGATTTGGTCGGTGCGGCCATAGCACAGGAATTTGAAGGTCGGCGTCGGGGCGAATTTTTGGAAAGCATGGCAAATTTGGCCGTCGCTGAAAGCCAGGGCCCGATAGAGCTGACAGCGCGTCGGTCGCAAAAGCGCCTGATGATCACGCCGACGGTGTTTCGTGCCGCAGGTGAACGCATTTTGCTGTGTCAGTTGGATGCTGCGGATATCGTCGCAAGCAGTGCCGATGAATTGGGCGATAACCTGTCGCGCCTGTATCATGAAGGGGTGGATGGGATTGTTTTCACCGATGGCGAAGGCACCATTCGGGCCGCAAACGAAGCCTTTCTAAACCTGACAGATTCGCCAAACATGGCGGCAATCCGGGGCCGTTCGCTGGCAGATTTTCTGGCGCGAGGTGCAATTGATTTGCGTGTCATGCTGGAAAACGTCAAGCGGACCGGGCAGTTGCGGCTGTATTCGACGCGCCTGAACACCGATTATTCCGGCCAGATCGCGACAGAGATATCGGCAACTTGGCTGGCTGACTTGCCCAATCCGGTGCTGGTTCTGGTTGTGCGCGATGCCAGCCGGATCGAAGCGCAACGGCGCCCGGCCTTTACCGCGCCTGATGACGGTGCGCGCAATGTGATGGAACTTGTCGGATCGTCCACTCTGCGCGATATCGTGGCCGAAACCACGGATGTTATTGAAAAAATGTGTATCGAGACAGCGTTGGAGCTGACCCGCAACAACCGCGTTGCCGCAGCGGATATGCTAAGCCTTTCGCGGCTATCCTTGTATGTGAAACTGCGTAAGTTTGGCCTGCTGAACAAGGACGGCGAATAGCCCATCCCGCAAGACCTGCGACAAATCCGGCCTTGATCGACTCTGGATTGTAGTGTTTAGTTTACACATGGATGTAAACTTGACCTTACACAATCGAACCCTCCCCGCCCCAAAGGCGATGCTAGAGCTGATCAAGCCGATCACTTGGTTCCCGCCGATCTGGGCCTATTTGTGCGGGGCGGTCTCTGCTGGTGTTTGGCCGACCGGCGCTTGGCCGATGGTGGTGCTGGGTATGGTGCTATCCGGCCCGATTGTCTGTGGCATGAGCCAGGCCGCCAACGATTGGTGCGACCGGCATGTTGATGCGGTGAATGAACCGCACCGCCCGATTCCGTCAGGCCGCATTCCGGGCCGCTGGGGGCTTTACATCGCGCTTGCGATGTCGGTCCTTTCGCTTGCCGTCGGCTGGCTGCTTGGCCCTTGGGGCTTTGCCGCCACAGTGTTTGGCGTGCTGGCCGCCTGGGCCTATTCCGCAGAACCCGTGCGCCTGAAGCGGTCCGGCTGGTGGGGTCCGGGCTTGGTGGGCCTGTGCTACGAAGGCCTGCCGTGGTTCACCGGGGCTGCCGTGCTGTCGGGTGGCCTGCCGTCGTTTGAGGTAATAACCTTGGCCTGCCTCTATGCCTTTGGCGCGCATGGCATCATGACATTGAATGATTTCAAAGCATTAGAAGGCGACAAGCTGCATGGCGTGCGGTCGCTGCCGGTCACGCTTGGGCCCGATGTGGCGGCCCGGGTGGCCTGCACCGTCATGGCGCTGGCGCAGCTGTTGGTGATTGTGCTTTTGCTGATCTGGGGCCGCCCATGGCACGCTGCGGCGATAACAGCCTGCCTTTTGGCTCAGTTTGCCGCCATGCGTGTGTTGCTGCGCGATCCAAAGGGCAAAGCGCCTTGGTATAACGGCACCGGCGTTTTGCTTTACGTAACAGGCATGATGATTGCCGCCTTTGCCGTGCGCACATTGGGGGCGGTGTGATGGCACTTGGATGGGGGGCCATCCTGCGCTTGGGTCTGGTGCAAATGGCGCTCGGATCTATCGTGTCGCTGACCACATCCACCATGAACCGGGTGATGGTGGTAGAACTGGCAATGCCTGCCATCCTGCCGGGTCTGCTTGTCTCGCTGTACTATGGCACGCAGTTTTTGCGCCCGAAATTTGGTCATAGCGCCGATCAGGGTGGCAAACGGACACCGTGGATCATCGCCGGAGTGCTGCTGCTGGGTGCGGGTGCAATTTGTGCGGCCCTCTCAGTCGGCCTTATGCAAAACGCGCCAAGCTTAGGCATCATCGCGGCGGTGCCGTCCTTCCTGCTGATCGGTCTTGGCATCGGGGCCGGGGGTACCAACCTTCTGGCACTTCTGGCGGCCGGGGTCGATGAACGCCGCCAAGGCGCTGCGGGTTCTGCGGTCTGGATCATGATGATCTTTGGCCTTGTGGTGACAGCCATCGTTGCCGGCAAATTGCTTGATCCCTATTCCGCATCCCGGCTGGTTGCGGTGACGGCCGGTGTTTCCGGCATTGCCCTGATGCTGACACTGATCGGGCTGTGGGGGCAGGAACGTGCCGCCATCCGGCCCGCGCCAAAACGCAGTTTGAAGTTTCGCCAGGTGCTGCGCGAGATGTGGGCCGAACCCCGCACGCGGGCGTTTACCATTTTTGTCTTTGCCTCGATGACCGCCTACAACCTGCAAGACCTGATATTAGAGCCTTTTGCCGGCCATGTCTTTGGCATGACGGTGGGCGAAAGCACCGCCCTTAGCGGCAATCACCACGGCGGGGCCTTGATGGGGATGATCGTGGTGCTGCTGTCCGGCACGGTTTTGCAGCGCTTTGTCACGGTGCCCCTGCGGGTCTGGATTGTTGGCGGCTGCCTGCTGTCTGGGGTCGCACTGGTGGCCCTTGCTTACGGTGCACAAACGGGCCCGGGTTGGCCGCTGGCCGCCAATATCTTTGTGCTGGGCCTTGCCAATGGGGTGTTTGCCGTCGCGGCCATTGGGGCCATGATGGGCATGGCTCGCGACGGGCTCGAGGCCCGCGAAGGCGCGCGCATGGGTGTCTTTGGCGCGGCACAGGGCATTGGCTTTGGTCTGGGCGCATTCGGCGGCACGGTGGCCGCCGATGTGATGCGCGCGGTCATGACCTCGGACGCAACTGCCTACGGTGCTGTCTTTGCGCTGGAAGGCCTGATTTTTTTGATCGCTGCCGGGCTCGCGTTGCGGGTCACGGCGTCTGAACCGGACCCCTCATCCCAAAACAGCCCCCTTATTGCCGGAGAATAAGCATGACCTACGATGTCGTTGTAATCGGTGGTGGCCCCTGCGGTGCTACGGCGGCCGAAGATCTTGCCCGTGCCGGACGGTCGGTTGCCATGCTGGACAGGGATGGGCGCATCAAGCCCTGCGGTGGCGCAATCCCGCCCCGCGCGGTCAAGGATTTTGCCATTCCTGATGACCAGATCGTCGCCCGCATTTACACCGCGCGAATGATTTCTCCCACCGGGCGGCGCGTCGATATTCCCATCGAGAACGGCTATGTCGGCATGGTTGACCGTGAACATTTCGATGAATTTCTGCGGGATCGCGCCACCACGGCCGGGGCGGAACGCCTGACCGGCACTTACCTGCGCATTGAACGGGATGCAGGCGGCAGCCATGTGATCTACCGCGACAAAGCAACCGGGTCAGAGCGCCGCCTGACCACCAAACTGATCATCGGGGCAGATGGCGCGCGGTCAATCGTTGCCAAAACTGAAGTGCCCGGTGGCGACAAAATCCCCTATGTGATCGCCTATCATGAAATCGTCAAAGCACCGGAGCACCTTGCCGCCGCCAATGCGGATTATGATCCAACCCGCTGCGATGTGATTTATGATGGCAAAATCTCGCCCGATTTTTACGGTTGGGTGTTCCCGCATGGTGGCCATGCCAGTATCGGTATGGGCACCGGGATTGACGGGATTGATCTGAAAAAAGCCACCGCCGATCTGCGCGCAGCGTCGGGCCTGACCGGGTGCGAAACAATCCGCCGCGAAGGCGCGCCTATCCCCCTGCGCCCGATGGACCGGTGGGACAATGGCCGCGATGTGGTGTTGGCGGGCGATGCCGCAGGTGTTGTTGCCCCGTCATCGGGGGAAGGCATTTTTTATGCCATGGTCGGGGGCCGCGTGGCCGCAACCGCAGCA
>JANOFE010000090.1:0-22883 GCA_031413495.1 Pseudorhodobacter sp.
TTCCGCCCGGTTCGATTGCACCTGATCCAGCTCCATCTTGCCGATCTGCCCGCGCACAATCCCCGCCACCGTCGTCGCAATCGCCGCATCCACATCGCGGATCCGGTACACCGTCTTTTCCGGCTCGGTGATGCGGTAAAAAACGCTCGTCTCCACCTTCACCAGCACGTTATCGGTGGTAATCGCGTCCTGCTGCGCCGTCGGCAACTGCCGTTCCAGCACGGAAACCTTATGCGCAATCCGGTCGAGGAAAGGCACCACAAAGTTGATCCCCGGCCCCAAAACCGACCGCAGCCGCCCAAACCGCTCCACCACATGCTTTTCCGATTGCGGCACAATCCGCACCCCCAGAAAAATGCAAATGATGATAAACGCCGCAATCGCCAGAAATACCGCATTGCCGCCCAATAAATCCTGCATCGCAATTCCCCTAAAAATGAACCCGCCCCAGATGTGCCCCTAACTCCCCCTCAAATCAACCCCGCTCGCCCCGTTAACCCTTTGCACACCCAGCCCGCCCCTACTCGCCCGACCCAGCGAAAGCCCCAAAATGCCCCAAATCCCCACCCTTGAAATCGACGCCGAAGCCCTCCCCCGCGACCGCAGCCACCTCTGCCCCACCGCCCTGACCGAGCTCCGCCTCTCCATCGCCACCCACGGCCTGCGCACGCCAATCGAGGTTTTCACTACCGACCCCGACTCCCCTCAGCCCTACGCCCTCATCTCCGGCTTCCGCCGCCTCACCGCCATCCGCGCGCTCCACCAACTCACCCAAAACCCGCTCTACACCACCATAAACGCCACCATCTTGCGCCCCAAAACCATCGCAGAGGCCCTCACCCTGATGGTTGAGGAAAACGACATCCGCGCCGACCTCTCGCCATGGGAAAAAGGCCGCATTGCGGTTGAGGCCCGCGACCACGGCCATTTCGCGACGATCGACGCCGCCGTAGCATGCCTCTACCCCAATGCAGATAAAATGCGCCGCTCCCGCCTCCGCGCGCTGGCATTGTTGGTGGATGAACTAGACGGCCACCTCACCGCCCCCGAAACCCTAAGCCAACGCCAAGCCCTCCGCCTGGCCGCCGCCCTGCGCGCAGGTTTCACAGACCTGATCCGCACCGCTCTGGACGAAGCCCACACCAAAACGCCCGAGGCGAACTGGACCCTCCTGCAACCCATCCTGGACGAGGCCGAACAAAGCCTGAAAGACCCCACCCCCTACCGCCCCGGCCGCCCCAGACGCCTAATCACCCCCCGCCGAGGCCTGACCGTGCGGCGGGAACTGGCAGCGGAAGGCTGGTTGCTAAGGTTCACCGGCCCAGAGGCGACGGGGATGCTGATAGAGACGGTGCTGGACGAGGTGGAGCGGATGGTGGGGAAGTGAGGGGGGGTGATACTTCCCGATAATATTCATTGTGCATTCGTATGCTACTTGTAGTGTGTTGTTCTGATTTGTTTAATGGGGTTCTGCAATGACGAAGGATTTACTTCAGTTACGATCAGAAGTTGGTTCCGCCTTTGCAACAAAAGCCAGACGGTTAGCACTGGCAACCCGTTATACAAAAATTGTACTTCTGTCTGGTGGAACATTGGTCGCAGGCGCTGCTGCGGCTTTTGGAACAGGTCCATTGTGGCCCATCTCGATAGTTCAAATTTGCGGTTTGTTCGGCGTATTGCTTGCTTTCATCGGCGGTTTCTACGTTGCTTTTGTAGAGGACGATAGCGCACACGCGTTAGAAATATCTCGACAGTCTCTTGACGGGGCAACTGATCTAGAACGCCAAGTCCGTGAAATGTATAGCGAACTTCTAGAGTGGGAAAGTGCAACAAATCGTTTGCAGTCCCTATACACTGCTTTTTCTGCGGCCAGAGGGGCAGTCGAGCAAGGAATTTCCACCCACGTGGGCGATGATGTCGAACTAGTATCGGCATGCCTTAAGACGATGAAGACGAATTTGAGAGTTGCTTTGGGATTTAGCCTAACTGACTACTGGACGGTCAGTGTTTACAAGACGGTAGTCGACGAGGCGACGAATGTGACAATGCTTAAGTGCATTGCCCACGATCGTGCTCTCGATTGCGAGCTCAAAGACGCGCGGACGTGGCGGATTGGCATTGGTGTCGGGGGAATATCGTTAGCAAAGAACGACGAGGTCGTTGTACCAGATCTCGCCGATGATAAAGTAGGCACTGCTTTTCGGCTTGAAAAAGCCGCAATGAAAGAACATGATTCTAAGCATTACCGTTCGTTGTTCGCTGTTCCGATCAATGTTGGTGACGATAAAATACCTTGGGGGGTGGCTATGGCGACGAGCAACCAGCCTTCCCATTTTGGTATGGAGCGACCGAAGGGTGTAAAGCCCGAAGAAGCTGTTCGTGCGTTGGCAGGAATTTCTGCTTTGGCAGTTTCAGCATGTAGAAATGGCAGAAAAGGCGGGGAAACGGTGGAAAATCAAGTTGGGAGAGTTGCAAAATGAACGCTCTGGCAAAGGAACCTGCAGCAACATGGAAGACAGACACTCAGTTAGATCGTGCGATTGAAGATTTTGCGCGCAAAATCGTTGCCGGAAATTTCGACAAGAACGAGCAGGAAGAGTTTGAGCGTATCGTTGCTTTGCGGCGAGAACATTTGGTTGAATTGACGCCTGTCAAACGTATGGCAACCATGCGGCGCTGGCTAATCCAAACAGGAAAGTAAAACTAGCGAGCCGTAGGGTGGGTGAAACCCACGTCTTCCAACCCTTCCCTCACCCCCAAAAACCCCTGTTTCCTTCACCACCACCCCGGGCACGTGCGGTGGCGTTCGCGGCGGCATTGGTCCCCCGGACCAATGCCTGACCCCGCTCACCCTGTTTGACACTGAAAATGGTCCCCCGGACCATTTTCCGGACATGTCAAACCCCTCACCTCATCGCCTCCACATAGGCCTTCAACACCGCCTGCATCCGCGTCAGATGCCCCTTGCCCCCGGTGATCTGCACAAAATAATCAAACACCTCCGGGTCCAGTTTCAGATGCACCGACTTCGGCTTGCGCGGGGTCACCAAAACCGCCTTCGCCCAAAACTCCGGCCCAAGGTCTTCGCCCGCTGGAGCACCCGTATTGTGATACAACTTCCCCGCGTCCCGCATGCGGCGGATGTCCTCAAGCGAGGCGCGTTTGATATTTGCTTCGGTCACGTCGTCCGCCTTTCCGGGCTGAAATCAGCCGCACTTTGTCACCCCGTTGGGTTAACACCACAACAAAAACTTCGCACGGAGTGTGATCCGAAAAGTGGGCACCGGTTTTTCGGACCAATCACGCGACCACTAAAAGGCTACACCAAGCCAATAGCGACAAACCGATCTTCGCCATACACACCCCGTTCATCCGGCGCGATCAGCGTTGGCCCTTCAAACACCCCCGCCGCATAGACCAAGTCAACCTGATGCTTCGAAATCCCGCGCTGGCGTTTATCTTCATCCCACTCAAACTCCACCGCACAACCTCTCCACGCCTGTATACATTATTAGTGTACACCAATCAACCCCATCCACGGGCCATCATCCCGTGTTACCTACCCCCACCCGGGTAAAAATCCCCTTAACAAAACCCACCCACGCCAACCATATCAATACCTTACCACCCATATCACGCGTGTTACCGCCCCCCGTAACACACCCGTTTCGCGCGTCCCCAAAATCCCCTACACTCCCATAAATCATGCCCACCCTCTGCCGAGACTGCCTCTCCATATTCGAACTCACCCCCCACAGGTGCCCCACCTGCCGGGGCCCGCGCTTGCTTTCCCACCCCGAATTGACCCAACTTTCCATCGCCCACATGGATTGCGATGCCTTCTATGCCAGCGTGGAAAAACGCGACAACCCGTCCCTCCGCGACCAGCCCGTCATCGTCGGCGGCGGCACCCGCGGCGTCGTTTCCACCTGCTGCTACATCGCCCGCATTTCCGGCGTCCGCTCCGCCATGCCGATGTTTCAGGCCTTGAAACTCTGCCCGCAAGCGATCGTCGTGAAACCCCGTTTCCCCGCCTATGTGGAGGCTTCCCGCGCGATCCGGACGATGATGGAACGGCTGACCCCGGCTATTGAACCCCTCAGCCTTGACGAAGCTTTCCTTGATCTGACCGGAACCGAACGCCTGCACGGCGCGCCCCCGGCGGTTCTTTTGGCCCGCCTTGTCCGTGATATGGAAACCGAGCTGGGCCTGACCGGGTCGGTCGGCCTTTCGCATAACAAGTTCCTCGCTAAAATTGCGTCGGACCTTGATAAACCGCGCGGGTTTTCGATTATCGGGCGCGCGGAAACGGAAAGTTTTCTGCAACCCAAACCCGTTCGCATCATCTGGGGGGTTGGCACCGCCACCCAGACCGCGCTGGAAAAGGCGGGCATCCGCATGATCAGCGATCTTCTGCGCTGGGAATGTGCCGATCTGACCGCCCGTTTCGGCCATATGGGGGACAGGCTTTGGCACCTTGCGCGGGGTATGGATACCCGGCGGGTGAACCGGGATGAAAAACTGAAATCGGTATCGAAGGAAACTACTTTCGACACGGATACCAGCGATCCTGATCTGCTGGATGGCCATGTCTGGCGGCTTGCCGAACAGGTCGCTGACCGTGCCAAGTCCAAGGATTTAGCGGGCCGTACTGTCACTTTGAAACTGAAACGCGCCGATTTCACCCTGATCAGCCGCCGCCACAGCCTTGATGGTCCCACCCAGACCGCCGACCGCATTTACCGCAACGCGCGCGCCCTTATGGATGGTCTGCAAGACCGCGGTCCATTCCGTTTGATTGGTGTTGGCATTTCCGACCTTGCCCCGGCGGACGAGGCAGATCTGACCGCCGATTTGCTAGACCCCGACGCCCCCAAACGAAGTGCTGCCGAACGCGCAACGGACCGCATCCGTGCCAGATTTGGCAAGGATGCGATTATCAAGGGCCGGTCTTTGCGCTAATCAATAAAGGCGCGGATGGCGGCGTTATAATCTTGCGGGGCCTGCAGCATGGCAAAGTGGCTGGCCTCTGGCAGGATCACCAAAGCTGCACCCGGAATTGTTGCAGCCATATGTTCGGTATGGGCCCGCAAAATGGCTTCATCATATTCACCCACAACAATCGCCACTGGCACGGTGATCGCCGCCACCTGAGCATCAGTCCAATTCGGCTGCGTCGCCCACATATCGGATATTTGGGTGACAAATGCATCAAACTGGTCGGGCGTGGGCGACATTTTGGCATAGTCCACGGCCATCTTGCCAATATAGGCGCCAAACACCTCATCTTCCCCAACTGACGGGTCAACCCCAGCCGTCGTGATATTGGCTGCATGGGCGAAAACGGAACTCAGTCGTTCCGGATTGGTCATCGCGATATCCAACCCGATAATTCCGCCATCGGACCAACCGACCAGATCAACTTTGTCGATCTTCAGAAAATCCAACAGCGCTACAAAATCTGACGACATCAAATCATAGCCAAACGGATCGGCGTTACGCGCAGACCGCCCATGACCACGGCTATCGGCGACAATCACAAAATGATCCTTCATCAGATCAGCGACCTGTGCACCCCACAGATCGGCGTGCCCCAAGCCGCCGTGAATAAGCAAAACCGGATCGCCTGCACCATATGTGGCGTAATGCATTTTGATGCCGTTCACGTCCGCCATGCCAGTTGCCACCGGGGCGGGCATCGTCGCCGCATCCGGCACTGCCATCCAGCGATCTTCGGCCGACGATGGGCTGGCAAGGAAACAGAGGAAAGCGATAGCAGTCAGGGTAAAATTGCGCATCAGTTTCTCCTTTGATCTAAATGGATGTGTTTGAAGGCTGGTCGTGCGGTTTAAGGCGAAGCCGATCAAAAAATTCGGCAAACAGATAAAATCTACTCAGCGGCCAATCCGATGCCTGCAACTCGGCCGATTTCTGAAAGCTCTGCCACGATCTGTGTCATCACCCGGCGAAATTGGGCAAAATCGGCACTGGGGGCGACCAGCGCTTCATCAAGATACAACGCGCGGTCAATTTCAACCTGCACAACATGCTGGCCGTGCTGGGGGCGACCGTAGGCTTGCGTGATATAGGCCCCGGCAAATGGCGCGTTTCGCACCACGCGCAAGCCTGCGCCAACAAAAGCGGCCTCGACCCTATCCATCACATC
Organism: Pseudorhodobacter sp.; assembly: GCA_031413495.1. Taxonomy (GTDB): domain Bacteria; phylum Pseudomonadota; class Alphaproteobacteria; order Rhodobacterales; family Rhodobacteraceae; genus JACMNW01. The sequence continues at coordinate 6,167 of JANOFE010000090.1, forward strand.
GCGCCCGGCGGCGGCACCGAAACGGTCCCCCAACACCACATCGGGCCTTGGTTGGCCGGGCTTGGCATGAGTCTCTATCGCTTCATGCGGCATCGAATGGCAGTCAATCAAGATCGCTTCGCCAAAGACAGACTGGCTTTGGTCGATCAAGGCCCGCAGCGCTGTATGATAGGGTTTCCAGAAACGGTTGATGCGCGCTTCGGCATCTGGCAGCGTGATTTTGCCTGAATAGATCGCCCGCCCATTGGCCACCACACGCGGAATCACCCCCAGCCCGGAACTGACCCGCGGATTGTGCATGCCGCGGCTGATGCCGTCGATGACGCCGGGATCAAGTTCGTCCACGGCTCGGTTCAGATCAATGTAGGCGCGCGGGGCCTGCGCCGTGATCAGGGGCGCGCCAAAGGATGGCGCTTTATCAAACAGAAGATCAACAAAAGCATCCTCAGACGACCGGATCGAGTGACCATCTAGCTGTGTCTGCGCCAGAAAGGCCACCGAATAGGCCCGCCCCGAATGCGGCGAGGAAAAGATCACCGGTGTGTCTCGCCGCGATGGTTGGGCCAGATGATAGCTATCGGCGGTCATGAACTCTCCCTCATCTGTCTTGGTATAGCTCGGATTTTGCATTTGCCAAAACCCCTTGAACAGATTGGCGCAACCTTTTATAGACCCCTGATCCGACGCGGTTCCGCCCGCGTCCATTTTATTTGGGCTTGGCGGGATCAAAGGTATGTGGGCGGTTAGCTCAGCGGTAGAGCACTACGTTGACATCGTAGTGGCCACTGGTTCGATCCCAGTACCGCCCACCATTTGCAGCTTTTGCTGCGGTCATCGTCGCGCAAGCGGCAAAATTCACCGCCCACAGTTGGGCATAACAGTTTCAAGGCGCAAGGCACCTCTTGCTGACGCCGCGAACAGGAGAAGGCCGATGAAGGTCAAGAACTCGCTCCGCTCGCTGAAGTCGCGTCACCGCGATTGTCAGGTCGTGCGCCGCAAAGGCCGTGTCTATGTGATCAACAAGACACAAAAGCGTTTCAAAGCCCGGCAGGGCTGAACTGATCTGGCCTGAGATTCGGGCCAGCACAGGATGAACAGGCCGCCTTGGGGAAACCTTGGGGCGGTTTTTTCATTTGGTTTGCAGATTTCATAGCGAGAGGGGCACGGCCATGCATCCGAATCCGGCGTTTCGTAAAACTGACGCAGAAAACAATATCGCATTTGCGCGCGCCCGTGGCTTTGGGATGCTGACGCTTAATGGCCCCGACGGGCCGTTGGCCGCGCATGTGCCGTTTCTGATTTCCACCGATGGCGGGGCAGTTGATCTGCATCTGGCGCGGTCGAACCCGGTTGCGCGCAGCCCAATGCCCTTGAAGGCCTTGATCGCTGTTTCTGGGCCGGACGCCTATATCTCTCCTGATTGGTACGGGGTGCCCGATCAGGTGCCGACGTGGAACTATGTCGCCGTGCATTTGCGCGGCACCCTGCGCGAAATGCCGATTGAAACGTTGCGCGACCATGCAGATGCTTTGTCGGCGAGGTTTGAGGCGGATTTGCTGCCGAAAAAACCGTGGGTTTCCAGCAAAATGACAGAAGGTGTCATGGACCGCATGATGCGGATGATTGTGCCATTTCGGCTGGTAATCGAGTCAGTTGATGGCACATGGAAGTTGAACCAGAACAAAGACGCCATGGTGCGCCATGCTGCTGCCGACGCCTTGGCGCAACTCCCATCGCGTGGCGCGGCGCAAGCGCTATCTGTGTTGATGCGCATGGCAAAGTAGGGCTATTCTGGCCGCTGCAATCAATGAGGTTTTCATGCGCCTGTTTCATTCGCCCACATCTCCCTATGTTCGCAAATGTATGGTTTTGCTGCATGAAACAGACATGCTGGACCGCGTGGCGCTGATTGCGGCCACAGGCACGCCGGTTGACACCGGGTCGATGCCCTTGGCCCAGAACCCGCTTGGTAAAATCCCGGCGCTGGAGCGGGATGACGGCCCGGCCTTGTACGATAGCCGGGTGATTTGCCAGTATCTGGATCACCTGTCCGGGCGCGGGTTTTACCCTGCTGCCCCCCACCTTTGGGATAGTTTGACAGTCGAGGCCACCGGCGATGGCATTACAGATGCCGCGATTCTGATGGTCTATGAGGTGCGCGTTCGCCCCGAACACAAACGATACGATCCGTGGGTTGACGGCCAATGGGCCAAAATTGACCGGGCATTAGACGCCTTGGAAAGCCGCTGGATCAGCCATTTGTCCGGCCCGCTGGACATGGGGCAAATTTCCATTGCCTGCGCGCTTGGGTATCTTGATTTCCGTCATGATGCGCGGGGCTGGCGGCAAGGGCGGCCTGATCTTGCTGCCTGGTTTGATAAATTTGCCAAGCGTCCGTCGATGCTTGCGACAATTCCGCCCGGCTGAAAGCGCGCTCGTGGTGCCTTGGCGGGGCTTTTCGCTGGCAAGCAAACCTGCCCGCAGTGGCCGATGGGCAGCCGTTACCCCTAAAAGCGAAAGCTAACCCCAAGGTTCAGCGCATTGGTGACGATGTTGGTGGTCAAGGTACCGCCTGCATCAACCTTGGCTTTGTTGCTGGAATAGCTGCCTTTGTATTCACCAAACACTGACCAACGATCATTGATTTCATAGCTTGAACCAATCACCAAAATCGCCGCAGGCCCGGTCAGTTGATATTCAAAGGTGCGCGATTCGCCGCTGCGTTGAATTTCGACATGCGGCACTGAAATACCAAGACCACCACCAACATAGGGTGTGAACCGCCCGCCATTGGGAAACCGCCGAAAGACGTTGGCAGTTATCAGGTTGATCCCGTCAGTAAACTCCAGCACATCATAGCCAAGCGCGGTTGGGTTTTCGGCATAGACTTTGGCATGGTTGAATTCTGCGCCAAAACCCCATTTTTCTGACGTCCACCATGTCGCGCGCAAACCGTAGTAGGGGGGTGCCTCGAACGATTTTCCAAGCCACCGCACGCGCGCATCGCCCAACACAGAATCAGTAATTATGCTATGAGGCGCCGTCTGCACCCCACCGTAGAAAGACAACTCCACCTCGGCCGCGGCCTGTGTCGCCACGCTGCAAACGGCTGTCATCAAGGAAAACGCGACGAACTTTGCCCGCAACGCCGTTCTACGTGCCCAGTGTGTCATTCTATTGGTCCTTGTCTGGCTTTAGACGGCTTAGCATAGGCCTGTATCAACCAAAAGTCAGATGCAGCGTGGTGCGAACAAGGATCGCAGAACTGATCGGCAAGCACCAGTTACAACCTGATTTGACGTCAAGCTGGCTTACCCCATGTTGCGATCACAGCACGGGATGCATAAAATGAAAGCACCTGCGCCCCTTTGTCCGCTGGACGTGGGGCAAAGGCTTGGCTAAACACCGCCCTGTAAGGCTGCGGGAAACTGCGGCCACATCAATGCATGGTAGCAAGTTTTGCCACCTGAAGAGGGAGAAGTTTCTCATGTCCCACGCAGACGATCAAGCAGGCACCCGCCGGGATTTCCTTTATTACGCCACGGCTGGTGCAGGGGCCGTTGCCGCCGGTGCCGCCGTTTGGCCGCTGGTGAACCAGATGAACCCCTCTGCCGACGTGCAGGCCCTATCTTCGATCTTTGTCGATGTTTCTGCGGTTGAGGTTGGCACACAGCTGACCGTGAAATGGCTGGGCAAGCCCGTGTTCATCCGCCGCCGCAACCCCGAAGAAATTGAGGCAGGCCGCGCTGTGGCGCTGACCGACTTGCCGGATCAGATGGCCGAGAACAGCAATCTGAGCGGCGAGATGGACGCATCCGACCAGAACCGCACCCTGGACGAAGCTGGTGAGTGGCTGGTGATGATGGGTGTGTGCACGCATCTTGGCTGCGTGCCAATTGGTGATGGATCAGGCGATTTTGGCGGCTGGTTCTGCCCCTGCCACGGTTCGCACTATGATACCGCAGGACGCATCCGCAAAGGCCCGGCACCGCGTAACCTGCCGGTGCCTGTCGCCGTGTTTGAAGACGAAACAACCATCAAGCTTGGGTAAGGAAAGACATCATGGCCGGAATTCCGCATGACCATTACGAGCCCAAGACGGGCAACCAAAAGTGGCTTTACAGCCGTTTGCCGATTGTCGGGTTGGCATATGACACCCTGATGCTGCCGACGCCAAAGAACCTGAACTGGATGTGGATCTGGGGAATTGTTCTTACCTTCTGTCTGGCCATGCAAATCGTGACTGGCATCGTGCTGGCCATGCATTACACCCCGCAAGTGGACATGGCTTTTGCAAGCGTCGAGCATATCGTGCGCAATGTGAACGGCGGCTATATGCTGCGCTATTTACACGCAAACGGTGCCTCACTGTTTTTTGTTGCAGTTTATCTGCACATTTTCCGGGGTCTTTTCTATGGGTCGTACAAAGCCCCACGGGAAATCACCTGGATCATCGGGATTTTGATCTATCTGGCGATGATGGCGACGGCGTTCATGGGTTACGTGCTGCCTTGGGGCCAGATGTCGTTCTGGGGGGCCACCGTGATCACCGGGCTTTTCGGGGCGATCCCAGGCATCGGCGAATCGTTGCAAACACTGCTTCTCGGCGGCCCGGCGGTAGATAACGCCACGCTGAACCGCTTTTTCAGCCTGCATTACCTGCTGCCTTTCGTGATTGCGGGACTTGTGGCTGTGCACATCTGGGCGTTCCACACCACCGGGAACAACAACCCAACGGGCGTTGAAGTGCGCCGCGGGTCGAAGGCTGAGGCAGAAAAAGATACTCTGCCCTTCTGGCCCTATTTTGTCATGAAAGACCTCTTTGCGTTGGCGGTGATTCTGACGATCTTCTTTGCGATTGTCGGCTTCATGCCAAACTACCTTGGCCACCCTGACAACTATCTTGAAGCAAATCCGCTTTCGACGCCCAAGCACATTGTGCCGGAATGGTATTTCTTGCCGTTCTACGCCATTTTGCGCGCTTTTACGGCCGATGTCTGGGTGGTGCAGATCGCCAGCTTCGTGTCCTTTGGCATCATCGACGCTAAGTTCTTTGGTGTGCTGGCGATGTTTGGTGCGATTGCTGTCATGGCGATGGTGCCATGGCTGGATACATCAACGGTCCGCTCCGGGCGCTTCCGCCCGATGTTCAAATGGTGGTTTGCACTGCTGTGCATCGACTTTGTGGTGTTGATGTGGGTGGGGGCAATGCCTGCTGAAGAACCCTATGCCACGATTTCGTTGATCGCGTCGGCCTATTGGTTTGGCTATTTCCTGATCATCCTGCCGCTGTTGGGTGTGATCGAAAAGCCGTCGAAGCAGCCAGCCACGATCGAGGATGATTTCAAAGCGCATTACGCCGCTGTGTCCCCGGCAGAGTGAGAAAGACATGACCATGATGATCCGGAAAATCGCCCTGACCGCCGTATCGGCACTTGCGCTGTCAGCAGGGCTTGCTGCGGCGGAAACTGCCGAGGTTCATATTGAAGATGTGGCCTTTGCGCATGAAGGCCCGTTTGGCAAGTTCGACCAGAACCAGTTGCAGCGCGGCCTGCAGATTTACACCGAAGTTTGCGCTGCCTGCCACGGTTTGCAATATGTGCCGATCCGCACACTTTCGGATGAAGGCGGGCCAAATATGCCCGAAGATCAGATACGCGCCTATGCAACGGCGTTTCCGATCAATGATGAAGACAGCAACCGCCAGCTTTACGATGTGGAAAAGGGCGAGTTTCGCACGCTGGCACCAACTGATAATTTTCCAGCACATCATCTGGCCGCCGCCCCCGATCTTAGCCTGATGGCGAAGGCGCGGGCTGGCTTTCACGGGCCCTACGGGTCTGGCATCAACCAGCTGTTCAAGGGCACTGGCGGGCCGGAATATATCAACGCGCTTTTGACCGGCTACGAAGAAAACCCGCCCTGCGCGCCGGAAGACACCGAAGGCTATTACAACGTGGCCTTCGCAAACGGCGGTGTGCCGGATGGATGCAAAGATGAGGAAGGCCATTCCACTGTGCCCGGCACATGGATTGCGATGCCGCCGCCGCTGTCGGATGATCTGGTAACCTATGCCGATGGTCATGAAGCGACCGTTCATCACATGTCAGAAGATGTGTCGTCATTCTTGATGTGGACAGCAGAACCGAAAATGATGGCCCGCAAACAGGCTGGCTTTACCGCCGTCGTGTTTCTGACGGTGCTGTCTGTGCTGTTGTATTTGACCAACAAGCGGCTTTGGGCCGGGGTCAAAGGAAAGAAAAAGCACGGCTGATACGGGCCAAGGCATGGTCAGGAAAACCCGCCGATTGGCGGGTTTTTCATTTTGATCCATAGCCAGTGGTCAGAACGCGTTGAACACGATGAAGATCGCAGATTTGATCAGTGCATAGGCAAAGCTACCAACAATGCCGGTGGCTATAACCGCTGAGATCAGACCCCCGAGGATCCACAGGCCATCCCTTTCAAGCAACCCAAGCGCCAGCACGCAGATCGCGATGGATGGCAGCATATTGCCAAACGGAATGGGCAACACCAAAACCAAAGACAAACTAAGGCAGACCGCGCCCAGAAAACGCTGCGCAGGCGGGCTGGCCAACAGCCATAGCCGCTGTTTCAGCATCTTTTCGGCGCGGGCAAGCCACGGGATGGCGCGTGTGACAAGGTTTACAAAGGTTTCCCGCGTGATTGACCGGTTGGAAATGAATGGCGGCAGCCATGGGGTACGCCCCAGCATCAGTTGCGATGACAGATAGATCAACGGCAAGCCCAGAATACCTGCCAGCCCCGGTGGCGTTGGCAAGATGTTGGGAAAGGCAAAAACCAGCAACAAGGCAGCAATCGCGCGGCCTTCCATTGCGCGCAAAAGGTCGCTAATGGTTATACGCTCTGCCGTGCTGTCTTGCGCCACGGCTTGCAAGATTTCTGATAATTTCTTTGGCGGCGGTTCCGCACCAAGGCGGCGCAGACGGCTGGCGCGCGTTGTGGCGTCTGCTTCACCTTCCGCGACCAGTTGCGCAGCGCCAGCATCAAGGGGCGGTTCGGCGTTCATCTGGAGGATACCTTTGCACCTGCGTTCTGCCCGCAAGATATGAGGGCGATAGGCACGCTCTGCAAGGTGGAAGCAACTGAAGTCGCGCCCGAAGATGACCCCCGGGCGCGTGGTTGGCGAAACGCTGCTTACTTTGCGTCAAGCACAGTCGGCGCATCGCCCTTTGACCGCCAGAGCGAATAGAAAACACCCACCGCAAGGATAGCAAAAGTAATGCCCAGCGACCAGCTTGCCGGAAATTTCTGCCAGCCAAACAGGTCTGCCACAAACACTTTGGACCCGATGAACACCAGAAGTATTGCCAGTGCATATTTCAGATAGTGGAAACGGTGCAACACAGCGGCCAGCGCAAAGTAAAGCGCACGCAGACCAAGGATGGCGAAGATGTTCGATGTGTAGACGATATAAGGGTCTGTCGTGATGGCAAACACCGCCGGAACAGAATCCACAGCAAACACCAGATCAGCAATCTCGACCAAGATCAGCGCTAAGAAAAGTGGCGTCATAAAGCGCGTCAGCTTGCCGGTTTTCGGGTCCGCTTGTTGCACGAAGAAGTTGTTGCCGTGCAAGCCCTCGGTCACATTGAACCGCTTGCGCATGAATTTGAGCACCGGGTTGGCGTTCAGATCGATTTCTTTGTCATCGGTTACCAGCATCTTGATGCCGGTGAAAATCAGGAAGGCCGCAAAGATGTATAGCACCCAGCCATATTGCGCGACCAAAGTTGCCCCAACCCCGATCATGATCCCGCGCAGCACAATCACGCCCAGAATGCCCCAGAACAGCACCCGGTGTTGATACTGCCGGGGAATGGCGAAATAGCTGAAAATCAGCGCAATAACGAACACATTGTCCAGCGCGAGGGTCTTTTCAACGACAAATGCCGTCATGTATTCTGCCGCAGATTGCGACCCGAACTGCCACCAGATAAAGCCACCGAACGCGATACCTAAGCTGATGTAAAGCGTGGAAAGTTTCAGGCTTTGCGCAACGCCGATCTCATTATCGCCTTTGTTCAGAATGCCGAGGTCAAAGGCCAAAAGAGCCACGACAATACCAATAAACGAAAACCACAGCCAAAGCGGGGTTCCAAGAAACATCGTGTAGAGAAGGGTATCCATATGCAGCCTCTTTGCGTTGAGGAGTGCGCTTGGAACTGGCCTGACGAGATAGGTCCGGGCTGGCACCGAGCACGCTCGATGCGGTCCGACATCACGACAATAGCGTCGTCAGAGGGGCCCGGTCCGCAGGAGCCATATGGCGCGCAGGCCGGGCTTGCGCAAGGGGTCTGCACAGAAATAATTCACAGTATCGTGACAGGTGCCCCATCAGCCGCCAAAAGGGCGGCAAGCCCTGATCGGTAGTCCGGGTGAATCAGCCGCACCCCTAGGTCATGTTTGATCTTGTCGTTCCGCACGCGCTTGCTCTCGGCGTAAAAGCTGCGCGCCATCGGCGTCATTTCCGCCTCATCATGTGCGATTGCCGGCGGGATGGGCAGGCCAAGCAATGTGGCCGCATGGCTGATCACATCCTGCGGCGGGGCGGGATCATCATCACAGACGTTGTAAATAGCGCCGGGGTCCGGCCGATGGATCGACGCTTCCAAGACCTGCGCGATATCATCCACATGAATGCGGCTGAACACCTGCCCCGGCTTGATGATCAGACGCGCGGTGCCGTCGCGCACCTTCTCAAACGGGCCGCGACCGGGGCCGTAAATGCCCGCAAGCCGAAAGATGTGCAATGGCAGACCAAGCGCATGCCATTGTCGTTCAGCGATAACGCGAATGCGCCCCCGCTCTGTGCCGGGGGTCAGGGCTGTCGCTTCATCCACCCACCCGCCCGCGTGATCGCCGTAAACCCCTGTGGTAGACAAATAGCCCACCCAAGTGGCCGGGGCTGCGGCAATCTCTGCAGCAAGTTTGGTCAGCACCGGATCACCGTCTGCGCCGGGCGCTATGGATGACAGAATATGTGTGGCGCGCGACACTGCCAAGGACAGGCTGGCACCGGGCCAAAGCAACGGCTCAACCCCTTGGGCAGTTAATCGGGACAGACCTTTGGCATCACGTGTGGTGCCGATAATCTGCCAACCCTGCGGTATCAACCGTCGCGCCAGCGCCTGCGCGCAATAACCATGGCCAAGGGAAAGCAAGATCTTTGTCATGCCCACAGTATTCCCCTGCGCGGGGTCTGTCTGCAAGCTGTTGATTGCAGGCTTTGTTTGTCACGCAACCGTTTGGAAAACCACATATCCGGGCAGGGCTTGATCCTGCCATGCGCAATGGTGCATTGTGGGCGATCTTTGATAGAAAGACGCTATGACATTTCCTGACCAAAATATGACGATCCTATCGCCTGTGCCATTGGCGACCGAAGCCTTCATGAACGCCGAGGCCGCCGTTGACCGGCTTGAAGCGATCTATCACCAAAGCACTGACTTTCTGTCAGAGCATTTCAGCGCCGCCGTTATAGGCAAAAGACCTGATGCGCGCGTGCGGGCATTCTACCCCGAAATCAGGCTGACCACGACCAGCTATGCCAAAACAGATTCGCGCCTTAGTTTTGGTCACGTGGCAGGGCCGGGAACCTATGCCACCACCGTCACGCGCCCTGATTTGTTTCGCAATTACCTGATCCAGCAGATCACGCTTCTGGTGCAAAACCATGGCATGCCGGTCATGATTGGCGCGTCCGATACGCCGATCCCGGTGCATTTTGCGGTGGCAGGCAACCCGGCAGTTTCCATCCCGCAAGAGGGTGTTTTGGATTTTTCCCTGCGCGATGTGTTCGACGTGCCGGATCTGGCCACCACCAATGACGATATCGTCAATGGTGTGCGCTTGAAAAACCCAGATGGGTCTGCCCCGCTTGCACCCTTTACGGCCCAGCGGGTGGATTATTCACTGGCCCGTCTAAGCCATTATACCGCAACCGAACCCCGGCATTTCCAGAACCATGTTCTGTTCACCAACTATCAGTTCTACGTCGATGAATTTGAGGCTTACGCCCGACTTGCTTTGGCTGATCCGGCCAGCGGCTATACCGCCTTCGTCGCAACGGGCAACTATGAGATTACCACGCCGGATGGTGGCCTGCCAAAGTCTGACAAAACGCCCCAGATGCCGACGTATCATCTGAAACGCGCCGATGGGCAGGGGATTACGCTGGTCAATATTGGCGTCGGCCCGTCCAATGCCAAAACCGCAACAGACCATATCGCCGTGCTGCGACCGCATGCCTGGCTGATGGTGGGGCATTGTGCAGGGCTTCGCAACAGCCAAAGCCTTGGCGACTTTGTTTTGGCGCATGCCTATTTGCGTGAAGATCACGTTCTGGATGCCGATTTGCCGGTTTGGGTGCCTATCCCGGCGCTGGCTGAAATTCAGATCGCGTTGGAAGACGCGGTTGAAGAGGTCACACAACTGGAAGGGTACGAACTGAAACGTATCATGCGCACAGGCACCGTGGCCACAATTGATAACCGCAATTGGGAACTGCGTGATCATTCAGGGCCGGTGCAGCGCCTAAGCCAATCGCGCGCTATTGCATTGGATATGGAAAGCGCCACGATTGCCGCCAACGGCTTTCGGTTTCGGGTGCCTTACGGCACGCTTTTGTGCGTGTCTGACAAGCCTTTGCATGGTGAATTGAAATTGCCGGGCATGGCGAGTGCCTTCTACAAAACGCAGGTGGCGCGGCATTTGCAGATCGGTATCCGCGCTATGGAACGCCTGCGCGAAATGCCGGTGGAACGGATGCACAGCCGCAAGTTGCGCAGTTTTGAGGAAACGGCATTTCTTTGAGACAGCGAAAACCCGCAGGATGGCCGCGTTTTGGGCGGATTCTGCTTGATTTACGCGCCAAAACCCTGTGTAGCGGATCACGCCGCCCTGCTTGGGCTGAAACAGACCCTGGGATATGGATCAGGGCCAAGAAAATGGGAGACATACGATGTCCAAACCAATGACCAAGACACAGCTGATTGCCGCAATCGCCGATGCAATGGGGGCTGACAAAAAAACCGCTGGTGCAGCTCTTGATGCAATCGCCGCTGTCGTGGCCCGTGAAGTGGCAGATGGCGGTTCCGTCACCTTGCCAGGCCTTGGCAAAGTTGCTTGCCGGGCGCGCCCAGAACGCCAGGTTCGTAACCCAGCCACCGGCGAAACGATGACCAAAGGCGCTGACCGCCAGGTTAAGTTTGCAATCGCCAAATCGCTGAAAGACAGCGTTAACAGCTGATCAGTTTTCTGGTCGCTTGCGCTTGGGTTGATTGTTTGAAAGGGTCGCCTCATCGGGCGGCCCTTTTCATATTCAGAGGCACCAATGGCAGGCGCAGTGGCGATTGGCGGTGTATTCTTTCGGTCGCAAGACCCGGAGGCGTTGGGCGCGTGGTACCGCGCGCATCTTGGTGTGGCCACCGGCGGCATGCCTTGGCAGCAACAAGCCGGACCGGTTGTCTTTGCTCCTTTCAAGGCGGACAGCGACTATTTTCCAGCTGACCGGCAATGGATGATCAATTTTAGGGTCGATGATTTGACCGCCTTGATCGCGTCATTGCTGGCATCAGATATTGTCGTGGAAACCCGCGCCGAATGGGATGGCGAATGGGGCCGCTTTGCCCGCATCCACGATCCCGAAGGCAACCCGGTTGAGCTGTGGCAGGCGCCCGTCGCGTGAAGATGGATTTTCGCGCAATTGCCATGGGCGTGGCGTTTTCGCTGATGTGGTCGTCGGCCTTTGCCACCGCCCGTATCATCGTGGCAGACGCGCCCCCTTTGCATGCCTTGGCCCTGCGGTTTTTGATCTCTGGCCTCATCGCGGTGGCCCTTGCCCGCGCGCTTGGCCAAACTTGGCATCTGACCCGCGCACAGTGGCGGGCGACGTTTGTGTTCGGGCTGTGCCAGAACGGCATTTATCTGGGCCTGAATTTTGTGGCGATGCAGTCGGTCGAGGCATCACTGGCCTCTATCATCGCCTCAACTATGCCGCTGCTTGTGGCCGCACTCGGATGGGCCGCTTTTGGGGATAGGGTGCGCCCCTTGGGCCTGCTGGGTCTGGTGGCTGGTCTGATCGGGGTCACCATCATCATGGGTGCCCGATTCAGCGGCGGTGTTGATCTGGTTGGCGTCGCCCTGTGCTGCATCGGCGCTCTGGCGCTTGCAGTGGCCACCCTAACCCTGCGCGGGGCCACCAGTGGCGGCAACTTGTTGATGGTGGTGGGATTGCAGATGTTGGTTGGATCGGTGCTCTTGGGCATCGCCGCGCTGATATTCGAGACACCGCAGGTAAACCTGTCAACACCGCTGATCCTGGCCTTCATCTACCAGATGTTTGTACCGGGGCTGCTGGCCACGATCATCTGGTTTTCGCTTGTTGACCGGATTGGTGCGGTGCGTGCTTCAAGCTTTCACTTTCTGAATCCATTTTTCGGTGTGGCCACCGCCGCCTTGCTTTTGGGCGAGGCAATCCGACCTTTGGATATGATCGGTGTTGGCGTCATCATGGCAGGCATTCTGGCCGTGCAAATCTCTAAAACGCGTCTGTAACACTTGCCGGTATTTGGTAACGGATGATCACGGAAGTTTTGGGTGACAGTCCTTGGCCCGCACATCATCGTGGCGCTGAAAGGAGCCTTCGCTGATGGACCTGATACTTGCCTATCTTGCGGGGCTTTTGACCCTTATCAACCCCTGTGTCCTACCGGTGTTGCCGATCGTGCTGACCACGGCGTTGCAGGCCCACAGGCTTGGGCCGGTGGCGTTGGCCGCGGGCATGTCGCTCGCCTTCGTTGCTCTCGGTCTGGGCGTTGCTACATTGGGGCGCAGCGTGGGCCTAAGCCCGGAAACCGTTGCACAGGTGGGGGCGGTTCTGATGATCGGCTTTGGCGTGGTGCTGCTGGTGCCACGCCTGAATGCAGGCTTTGCACTGGCGACAGGCGGCATGGCATCGCGCGCGGACGCGGGGCTTGATCATGTCGACCGGTCCGGCCTTGGCGGGCAGTTCCTTGGCGGTGCACTGCTGGGCGCGGTATGGAGCCCTTGCGTCGGCCCCACGCTTGGCGGGGCAATCTCACTGGCCAGCCAAGGGCAAAATCTGGTGTGGGCCGGGGCCATCATGCTGGGCTTTGCGGCTGGCGTATCCACAGTGATCCTGGCCTTGGGGTATGGCGCACGCACAGCCCTGCAACGCCGCCGCGCATTGATGCGCAAAATATCCGAACGCGCCAAACCCATCATGGGGGTGGTGTTTGTAGCCGTTGGCCTGATCATGTTGACCGGTGCCCTGCGCCCGTTTGAGACGTGGCTTTTGAATGTGCTGCCTTTTTGGCTGCAAGACTTTTCCGTATCCATCTGACCTATGAGGTATCCCATGCAACGCCGTGACTTTCTGCTGCTGACCGCCGCCGTATCCCTTGCCGCCCCGATGGCCTTTGCCGCCAACGCCAACATTTACTCGGCAGAACTGGTTGCCGCAGAACTGGCCGCTGGCAAAACCGTGGTGCTGGATTTCACCGCCAGCTGGTGCATCAGTTGCCAATCGCAGGGCCGCGCCCTTCGTGCCTTGCGCGACGCGAACCCTGCTTATGACAAGACCATCACTGTGGTCGATGTCGATTGGGATACCTACAAACGCACCGATCTTGCCGAAAAATATGGCATCACAAACCGTGGATCATTGGTGTTCCTGCGCGGTGACAAGGTTATCTCACAGACCTATACCCATTCGTCCAAGGCCGACCTGAAGGCGATGCTGGATCAGGCCGCAGCAGGCGCCTGAGCCATCAGGGCCGCATCTGACGCCATGGTCCGGGCAACCGATGGTCGTGCCATACAGCGCTGAACCCAGTCACGAATTGCCGGATCAACCGGAGTCGCGTCGCGAAACCACGCATAGGGCGAATGGACCAGCAGGTCAGCGGCACTGTAGGTATCGCCTAACAAGAATGGTTGATGGCGCAAAGCGCTCGCCAAGCGAGCCGTCACCTCAGGCACACCGCGAATGGCCGCCTGAAGATAAGGGTGGCTAACCCCGGCTGCAGCCTGGACCAAGACCGGCTCCATCACCGACCCGTACCAGTAAAGCCAAGAAATGTAATCGCCCCGCTGCGGATGGCCGACAGCACGGCCGAGCCCCGCATCCGGAAACATATCCGTCAAATATTGAATGATCGCGCCACTTTCGCGGATCACTGCACCTTCATGTATCAACAGCGGCACCTTGCCTTCGGGATGCGGGTTCGCCACATCGCGCCCACCGCTGCCATCCTGCCGCAGGATGGTAACGGGTTCGATTTTAACCCAGTCATGGATGCCCATCTCGTCAATCAAAGTGACGATGCGGGACGATCGGGATTGCGGGGAATGGATCAAGGTCAGCATGGAGTATCCTTTCGCTGGTGGATTTCAGATGGCTCTTTATGCTACCCCTCTCCTGTCAGTTTTCGTCAGGATCATCATGACCCGTTCTGATCGTTTGTTTCGCTTGGCTGATGCCCTGCGCCGCTTGCCAAAGCCGGTGACAGCGGCACGGTTGGCACAGGAAACCGAAGTGTCCGAACGCACGCTGTACCGTGATATCGAAACCCTGCGCGCAGGTGGCGCCCTGATCGACGGGGCGGCAGGGTTTGGCTATAGCCTGACCGAAGACCCCGCCTTGCCACCGCAGATGTTTTCACAACTGGAAATCGAGGCCCTTGTTCTTGGGCTGGCAGAGGTGCGTCAGGCCGGTGATCCGGCACTGGCCGAGGCGGCCGAAATGGCCTTGGCGAAGATCACAGCAACCCTGCCCGAACGGCTGCAGCGCCAAGCCATTCATGCTGTCCAGCAAACCTATCGTTTTGAAAAGCGCCCTGCAGCACCCGCCAACATGGCAGTGATCCGGCAGGCCTGTTGGGACGAGACGGCGCTGGATATTGCCTACCGTGACAAAGCCGGTGCCGTGACGCGGCGGCAGGTTCTGCCGCTGGCCGTGGTCTTTTTTGATCGGTCGATGATGCTGCTGGTCTGGTGTTGCCTGCGGCAAGACTATCGCCGCTTTCATCTGCAACAGATTGAATCGCTGGTATTGACAACCACCAGCTTTCGCCCGCGCCGAGTGCCCTTATTGCGGGACTTCAAGGAAAAGCTGCGCACGGGCGCAACTTCGGCCCCCATCAAAGCGTAGCTTACCTAAGATATACCAGAGGTCATAATGCGCAATGAGTTTAGCCTTAGCAGTGTTTGGCGCGTAGACGCCACGGTGGGTGAAGTTGCGGCCATTCTGACCGATGCCCTGCATCTGCCGGACTGGTGGGGCAAGGTTTATCTAAGTACAAGGATAACATCGCCCGGCGATGACACCGGTATTGGCAGGCAAGTGGCGGTTCATTCAAAAGGGCGGCTGCCCTATGATCTGAACTGGACCGCAACCTTGGTCGAAAGCGCCATGCCTGATCGGTGGAAGATCACCGCCACCGGCGATCTGACCGGCTGGGGCGAATGGATATTGACGCAAAACGGGCCGGTGGTTGACGCGCGCTACGATTGGCATGTGACGGCGGATAAACCCATCTTGCGGATGCTGTCGCCATTGCTGGCCCCGGTTTTTGCCTGGAATCACCGCTGGGCTATGGCCAAAGGCCAGGAAGGTATGAGGCGCGAATTGGTGCGACGCAGGGCGTCCACCGCGAAAGAATTTTCAGAAAATTCTTCCCAAATTTTTTCAGAAAAAATTTTGGCCTAGCCGATCTGCCCGCGCAAACCACCGGTTTGGCCACGATCCAGCAACAGATGATCGAGGATCACGCAGGCCATCATCGCCTCGCCCACCGGCACCGCGCGGATACCGACGCAGGGGTCATGGCGGCCTTTGGTGATCAGGTCCGTCTCAGCCCCGCTTTGGGTGACAGTGCGACGTGCCGTCAAGATCGACGAGGTTGGTTTAACCGCAAATCGCACCACCACATCCTGCCCCGATGAAATGCCCCCCAGAATACCGCCCGCGTGGTTTGACAGATACTCTGGCCCATTTGGCCCCATGCGAATTTCGTCGGCATTTTCAACCCCGGTCAGGGCGGCCACCGCCATACCGTCGCCAATCTCAACCCCTTTGACCGCATTGATAGACATCATGGCTGCGGCAAGATCGCTGTCCAGCTTGCCATAAATCGGCGCACCAAGACCGGGCGGCACGCCAGAGGCCACAATCTCAATCACCGCACCGACCGAGTTATGCGACAGGCGCAAATCATCCAGATACTGCGCCCAATCCACTGCAGCCTTTGCATCGGGGCACCAGAATGGGTTGCTGTCGATCTGGGCCGCGTCAAACCGCGTGCGATCAATGCCATGCGGGCCCATCTGCACCATGTAGCCGTTGATTTTCACGTGCGGTGCAAGCAATGCCAGAACCGCGCGCGCAACCGCACCCGCCGCCACCCGCGACGCGGTTTCGCGGGCGGATGATCGCCCGCCACCGCGCGGGTCACGCAACCCGTATTTCTGATGATAGGTAATGTCGGCATGACCGGGGCGAAAGGCCTGTGCGATATCGCTGTAATCCTTTGACCGCTGATCGGTATTCTCGATCATCAGCTGAATTGGCGTGCCTGTTGTGCGGCCCTCATAGACACCAGACAAGATGCGCACCTCGTCCGCCTCTTTGCGCTGGGTGGTGAATTTGTTC
>JANOFE010000091.1:0-9741 GCA_031413495.1 Pseudorhodobacter sp.
CGGGTCGTGTGGGGTTGCCAGCCAAACGCCTGACTGATCGCGGTGATTGTAGAGCAGCCTCCCGCGCCGAGCATTGCGATAAGCTGGGATTTCTTGGTCATCGGTGAGACCGATGGCTGGGCGAGAGGGATCGCGGATACCCGAAGCGGTGGTGTTGAAAGCGCGTGAGGCCGGGGACGCAGTATTTGACAGCTTATCCGCGCCGAAAGCAACCTCACCGCTGAACGCACGCTGGCTGTCCGAAGCGCAGCCGGATGACCTGAACAGTGGCCTTAAGCGCCTGTGTGCGCTGTATGAATCTTGGATCGAGGCCGACGCCGCCCGCATTCTTGCCCTAGATCCAAGCTTGCAGCCCGCCGCGCAAAGCCACATGCAGACCTGCCGCGAGGCTTTGGCGCGGCTGACGGGCGGCGTGGAGTTGCTGGCGCGCGACCCTATGTCTCGCCAAGCATTTCAGATGGCCAACCGCGCGATGTAGCTGCAAAATTCCTGGAAAGCCGGGCGCAAGGGCGCGGATGATGGGTTTATCTGGCGGCCGTTCCAGTTGGGCTTTGTCCTGCTGTGCCTGATTTCGGCCTCGGATGGCGCCGACAAAGACCGCGCCACGATGGATCTGTTGTGGTTCCCCACCGGGGGCGGTAAGACCGAGGCTTACCTGCTGCTCACCGCCTTCGTGATCTTCCAGCGTCGCCTGAAAGCCGCAGGTGATCCCATCGGCGGCGGGGTCAGCGTTTTCATGCGCTATACGCTGCGGCTGCTGACGGTGCAGCAATTCCAGCGCGCCGCTGCCCTGATCACGGCGTGCGAGCTGATCCGATTAGGTGCAAATCTGGCGGGGCTGTGGCAAGTGCCGGGGCATTTCGCCTCTGATGCGCCGATTTCGATCGGGCTTTGGGTTGGCCAGGCCTCGGTACCGAACAAGGTTGCTGATGCGATCAAGGCTCTGAGCGACCGCGCGAGTTCAACGCCCGCGCAGTTGTCTCGCTGCCCCGTCTGCGACAGCCTGCTGTCTTGGGGCCCTAACGCCGCCAAGACCCAGATCGAGGTGCGTTGCGGCAACGCTGCCTGCAGCTATGGGCAACTGAGCAAGCCGCTGCCAATCTGGACGGTGGACGAGGATATCTACCGCGAGCGTCCATCCCTAATGATCGGCACCGCTGACAAATATGCACAGCTTCCTCGTAACGGCGAGACAGGCAAGCTGTTCGGGCTTGCCACCAACGCGGGCCCGCCCGATCTGATCATCCAAGACGAATTGCACCTGATCTCGGGGCCGCTTGGCACGATGGCGGGGCTTTATGAGATTGCCGTGGACGAGCTGTGTTCGACCACCGGCACGCGGCCCAAGATCATCGGATCAACTGCGACGATCCGGCGGGCCGAGGCGCAGATCCGCGCGCTGTTCAACCGCGCCGCGTTTCAGTTTCCTCCGCCTGGCCTTGATGCTGGCGAGTCCGGGTTTGCCTCAGTCGATCCCGATGATCCGGGGCGGCTTTATGTTGGCGTCACCACCTCGGGGAGGTCAGCGAAATTCGCGCTGCAAGCTGTCACCGCGTCTATGCTGCAAGCGGCGGCAAGCGAAGCGATCCTAGACGCCGAGCGTGATGAATATTGGACATTGGTGATTTATTTCAATAGCTTGCGAGAACTTGGCGGAGCTTTGGTGCTGATGCAGGACGACGTGGAGCGCTCGGTGGCCGAATATGCCAGCCGCCGCCCCGCCGAGGCCGCCCGTTCCTTAAGCGACCCGATCGAGCTGACCAGCCGCGTTGCTTCGGACGATATCCCGAAACTGCTGGAGCGCCTGGATCAAAAGCACGGCCATGACGACTGCGTTGATACCGTGCTGGCCAGCAACATGATCTCGGTCGGCGTCGATGTGTCGCGGCTGGGGATGATGGTGGTGAACGGTCAGCCCAAGGGCATCGCCGAATATATCCAGGCCAGCAGCCGTGTGGGACGCAGTGGCGTGCCGGGGCTGGTGGTCTCGGTTCTGAACGCCAACAAGGCACGCGACCGCAGCCGGTTTGAGAGCTTTCCAAACTGGCATCAAAGCCTCTATCGCGATGTCGAGGCCACAAGCGTCACACCATTTGCGCCGCGTGCGCGCGACCGCGCCTTGCATGCGGTGTTCGTGGCCATCGTGCGCCACACGGTTGCGGGGATGGAGGATCGGCCAGGCGAGGCCTGCAAACACCTACCGGAGATTAACGCCATCCTTGAAATCGTCGTCGCCCGCGCGCAAGACATTGATCCCGATGAGGCCGCCGATGTGCGCCATGCGCTTGAGGCGTTCCGTGATCGCTGGATCAGCGGCGGCAATATCCAGAAATACTGGGATGACAACGGCGACAAAGGCCTGCTGATCTCCGCCGAGATTGCTGAAGAACGCAAAGCCGCGAGCCGCGCGCAACGCTGGGCCAGTGCAAGCCCGAATTCGCTGCGCTCAGTGGAGCCTTCAACCTCTTTCCTGTTGCGCCCCGATGCCAGCACCCGCGGAGTTTGACCATGCCCGAAATCGGAAAAATTCGTCGCAGCCAGGTGATTTCTACCTATGGCCCTGGAGCTATCATCGACTTTCGCAGCCCACTGGGCGCGCCAGTCTCGGCGGTCTCGGGCGGGCTGGAAGATTGGGAGGCGCTGGCGATCAGAAAGGGCCTAGCCAATGATCAGGTAATCTACGAGCCGCGCCTGCAACACAAACTTCAGGTTGATGGTTTCCGCCTGCCCCCGGTGGGCAAAGAGTATACTGGCGGCAAGGATAAGACTGGCCGTCTTGCCGAGCGTGATCGCCAGATTGCAGCCTTGCGGTTTCCGAACTGGCATGTCTGCCCCAACTGCGAGGTGTTGCAGCCGACCGCTCAATGGCGGCAGGACCCCGGCACGGATGAATTGTCCTGCCCGGCCTGTTCGGGCAAACCGGGCGGTCCGCCCAGGCAGTTTGTCGTTCCGGTGCGCTTTGTTGTGGCGTGCGAGAATGGCCATCTCAGCGAATTTCCTTGGAAAAGCTGGTGCGAACACAAGGAAGGTTGTGACCGCAGCAAGCCGCTGAGCCTGGTCTCAAGTGGTGCGGGTCTGGGCAAGCTGGCGGTGCGCTGCGACGGGTGCGGCGGGCAAAAGTCGATGGGTTCTGCCTTGTCCAAGACTGCATTGACCCGCATAGGCCATTCGTGTTCTGGGCAAAGCCCGTGGCTGCCAAAACTGCCCGAAGCCTGCGACTGCGTGCCAATGGCGATCCAGCGTGGGGCGTCGAACGCCTATTTCCCCATCGTCGAAAGCGCCATCGACATCCCGCCTTGGGGCGACAGCTTCCAAGAGGCGCTGGGCAACCACTGGCGGCAGCTGACCAAGTTGGATGACCGTAGCCAGATCCGTGATTTCGTTAAAAACTACATCATGGATGATTGGGTCGATGTGCATCTCAGCCTTGATGATATGGTCGCCCGGATCACTTTACGGCTGGATCTGATCAAGCACACCAACACCGAAAACCTGCGCATCGAGGAATATGCGCATCTGACGGCGGGGCAGTTGTCGGAAGTCGAGGCAGACAGAACCTCATTTCAAATCCGCCCCGAAGCGATCCCACAGCGTTGGGATGGCATGCTGGCACATGTGGTGCGGGTCGAGCGGCTGCGCGAGGTGCGTGCGCTGAAAGGCTTCTCACGCCTGACGCCGTTCATGGCCGAGGTGCAGGGGCGTAAGATGGCGCCTTTGTCGATGCAGCCGCGCAAATGGCTGCCCGCCGTCGAGGTCTTTGGCGAGGGCATCTTTTTGGCCTTCAATGAAACTGCCCTGCAAGCCTGGGAAAGTCAGCCGGCCGTGCTGCTGCGCATCGCCACACTCCGCGCCGCCGCCCTGCGGGAGTGGAAAGCTCGCAACGGCGAAGTGCTGCCGATGCCGACCGAGCTTTCCGCCCGTTTTCTGCTGCTGCACACGCTGTCACACGCCTTCATCCGCCGACTATCGCTGGATTGCGGCTATTCCAGCGCTTCGGTGCGCGAACGGCTGTATGTCGGGGCAGGCGATCAGCCGATGGCGGGGTTTCTGGTTTATACTTCTGCCCCGGATTCCGATGGCACCTTGGGTGGTTTGTCACGGCAGGGCCGCAGCGACCGTGCGGGGGCGACACTGATGCAAGCGATCCGCGATATGGAATGGTGCGCATCGGACCCTTTGTGTTCATCAGGGATCAACGCGTTGTCGGACTACTCAAACCTTGCGGCCTGCCATTGTTGCAGCTTTCTGCCCGAAACCGCTTGCGAGCATTTCAACCACTACCTTGACCGCGCGTTGCTGGTGGGGCTGCCGGATGACCCTGACTTAGGGTTTTTCACCGATAGTCTGAGGCAGGACCGCTGATATGGCCAAAATGTATCCCAACCGAATCCCCGATGATATCGCCCGCGACAGGCTGCGCAGTGCCGAGATCAGGATTTATGAGACCCTTGCGCAGCAACTTCCCGACGCCTTCGCATGCTACTACTCCCGCCCCTGGCACCGCATAACGCCCGAAGGGGTGGAGCAAGACGGCGAGGCGGATTTTATCATCGCCCATGCCCAGCTTGGCCTGCTGGTGATCGAAGTCAAGGGCGGACGGGTGTCGTGCCGCGAGGGCGATGGCCAGTGGATTTCGCTGGATCGCCATAACATCGCCTTTCAGATCAAGAACCCAGTGGATCAGGCGCGGCGCAGCAAACACCATCTGATCCGCAGACTGAACGACTCGAAGGATTGGCGCCCGAACCGCTTTCGCGCCCGCCATGCGGTGATCTTGCCCGACAGTTCTCGACCGCAACGCGCACTGGGGGCCGATGCTCCGCTGGAGATCTTTGCGTTCGGCAATGATCTTGCCAGCTTGGGCGATTGGGTGCAGGCCCGCATGGGGGCGGAGGGCGACAGCGACGGCGATTTGGGTCGTGATGGCATGGAGGCGCTGCACCGGGAGCTTGCCACCAAGTTCGAGCTGCGCCCGCACCTCGCACGTTCGTTGGGCGAGGATCAGCGTCAGATTGAGCGTCTGACATACGAGCAGTTTGCTGTGCTGGAAAGCTTGGATGGAAACGCTCAGATGGCGATCTCCGGCGCGGCAGGTACAGGAAAAACCCTTCTTGCGCTGGAAAAGGCGATGCGCAGCGCGGCCGACGGGCGGCGCACCTTGTTCACCTGCTACAACACCGCGCTGGGCCTGCATCTGAAAACGCTGGCCACAGGGGTTGAAAACCTGCATATCGGCAGCTTTCATCAAATCTGTGGTCAGATCGCCCGCGTGGCAGGTGTCGTCGTTTCTGAAGCGGTCGATCTCTATGACCTCGCCTTGCCAGCGGCGCTGATGAACGCGGTAGATGCGCAACCCGGGCTGCGCTTTGACAGCATCATCATCGACGAAGGCCAGGACTTCCATGACGGCTGGCTGGATACATTGCGTCTGTGTTTGAAGGATCCGGACGCGGGCGAGTTTTATGTTTTTCACGACGACAACCAGCGTCTCTATGCGACGACGGGCGGATTTCTGTCATCTCTGCCGGAAAACAGCTTCAGGCTAAACAAGAACTTGCGCAACACGCGAGCGATTTATCGGTCAGTTACGCCTTGGTACGAAGGGCGTCGCGTGACGTCTGCTGGGCCAGAGGGTGAGCCGGTCCACTGGATCGAGTGCAATGATTCAAGGCAAGCCTATGCAAAGGCCATTACCCTCGCGAGTGAACTTGTCCGCACTAGGCAGGTGCTGGCCCCGCAAGTCACCATCCTGACGGGCAAGAAGCGAGAGTCTTGCGAGTTGTTTGCCACGGGCAGGGTCGGCAGCCTTGGCGTCGTTTCGGCAGAACACCGTGCTGAAGCAAAAAGTCTGACTGGCGACACGGTCCGGCGGTTTAAAGGGCTAGAGGCTAAATGTGTCATCCTTGTCGATATTGACCACTTGGTCGAACCTGAGCTGATCTATGTCGCGCTAAGTCGCCCCTCGCTTCTGCTTTACGTTGTCGGAAAAAAGGAAGACATTCAGCGCCTCAAGCTGGCGCAAGTATGAAAGCTGAAAGGGCAAGAGATTGGTTTTGCCGACAAGCTTATAGCAGATTTAGGCAATCAGTTTACGACGAATTTCGACCAAAACCGACCGTCGGTAGGATTGCGCTGCAGGTGACAGCGACGCAGATGGGTTTCCCTGTTCGGCGCAGAATATACCGTGATCGGGCGAAAGGACTTCCCTGTTATGAATCTAGTCGTTTCTGCCACAACATATTGAAGTAACGTCGTAATGTACCGCTTCAGAGCTGCCTGATCGCCGGAAAAACACAAAATTCCCTGTTATTTTCCCTGTTAGTAGGGAATTTTGCTGAGACTGGATAGCTCCGGACTGGCTCCTCCGCCACAACGACCGGCATCCAACATTCTTTGACGCCCAACGGTTGGTTAACGATTTCCTGCAAAAACCGAGGTAGGTTGCCCGAAGTTCGCAGGGGGAGCCATGAATTCGTTCGCCAGTTTCAGTCAGTTCATCCGTCACGGCGGGCAGGCGAGCATCATCCTGAGTCTGCGTGCGGCTGAACTGCCGCTGGAGCTGAAACAGTCGGCGCTGGACCGTTCTGCCGTTAATGCTCTCGAGCGGCACCTGCGCAATCTTGCTGCCGAAAACTGGTCTGGCATCACAGCTTCCTTCCTGTGGTCGGGCATTGACGCCGACCGAGCCGCCGAAGGCATCGACGCCGAAGTTGCTCAGGCGCGGTCGGCGTATTCAGAACAGGCTTTGGCGATCCTTGCATTTACCGACCCATCTGTCGCCGACGCAGACCTCACGGCGCTGGCCGATTGGCTGGTGCGGCGGTTCCTGACCGAGATCAACGAACGGCGTCAACGTGACCTTGGGGTGACCCACTATATCTGGCGCAGTGTCGATGATTCATTGGTCCGGACGACACATGCTGAGCGGGATGACAGACTTTTCTCATGGGATGACCGCTTTAGCGACGGTCACCCCGGACATGGTTACAACTGCCGCTGCTCCGCCAAACCTGCAATTTTGGACGGTGCCATCCTCCTGACGGAAGTCACGCTTTCGGAAGGACTCTCGGACCGGATTACCGAGGCACAAGGGGGCTGGGTTGGCTGATGCGGCGGCTGATGCGGCTGCGGGTGGGGTACGGTCCCTTTATTCAGTCGTGAGGTTCTCATGGCTGGGTTATCGCCGCCTATTCGGCGTGATCACGCCGGAGGAGGAAAACGAACGCCTTGCCATGCGCGAAAACCTGATCCGGACATTTGATGCGATCGTCAATCTGGATGCCCCAACGGCCCGCAACATGGCGGAGGCATTTGTCGATTATTTTGACGCTCGCCATGCCGACGCGAGGCTCCTCGACCTTGAGTACCGACTTGGCTTTGTGCCAGAAGATACTTTACTGCGGGCCTATCGGGATGTCGCCTACCGGGATGCGTCGGTGACGCTTGGGGCAACAGCGTTGACCACAGTTGGGGCGAGGCTTGGTGTCGGCCTGGCGCGATTGCGGCCCCGTGATGCCATCGTCACCCTGCGAGCGGCTGCGGCCCGGTATGATGGCCTGCTGGAGATGCGTAGGGCGACCGTCAGTTCCTATGTTTCCCGGCGCTTCGCCGAGTTGGAGACGCAAGGTCATGGTCCACAGCGTCACGAAGGGGCGGTGGCGCGGCAAATGCTGGAGGACAGGGTTCTGCGCGGGATCGATCCGATGACCGGGACCAGGATCGACGGCGAGACTGGTGGGCGGCATCGGGCAACGCGCGCAGCATCGCGGTTTACCACCCCGGAAGCCTTTGTGGCCGCCGAGACCTTCGTCCGCAGCAGCCCCGCGCATCGCGCCGCACGCGAGGCAGCGCTGTTTGATCCAGTCTGTCAGCGCGGTTATTTCGAGGTTGCTGTGCCAATCAAGGATGCCCTTGGTCGAGACATGCTATCAGCAGTCGAAGGGGTCGTCCGCGTTGGTTCTCGCAGCGGTCTAGCACCGATAGCCATGATGAGTTTTGAACGCGGGCTTGTCATAGCCCGTTTCAGAATTGCGTCCGATGGAGAGCCTCGGCTCATCACGATGCTGCCGGTCGGGAGGCGCCAATGACTGTTCCCTACGAATTCATGATGACCACTCACCTGTTCCTGCACACTGACAACTACAACCCTGCTGAGTTGAGAAAGGCCGTCGCAGAACGTTCTGAATGGATTGATCGCGTCCAGCGGCAGTTCGACGAGGTGTTGCAAACCCGTGTTGTGACCGTTGACTGGTATGCAGACCATGCCAATGAGCTGTTCGACGATGAAGACACCCTGTATCGCTATCTTCATGAAGTCTACGACTACGTCTTCCGGGACGGGCCTTGGCCCGAGACGGAAAGTTAACGCCAGCCAGAGAAGGTTGTACGGTAGTGTCGTGCGCTCCGCCAGCATGCCCTTGTCGCCACGCGATCGGTTTGGCTTTGCCAGTTCAGCTGAACCTCACTTTGTGGAACTTTTGCCACAAAACTTACCAAGCAAAGCATTTGCAAATCTCTTGTCTGACTTTCTGCCCGACAGATGCCCTGAGCCTTGATTGTGCGGGGTGATCGCGAAAGTTCAGACCGAAACTGCGACAGGTCGAAACCTGACAAAGGGTACGCATCACCGTGCGCATGGTCCGGACATTGCATTTCCTTTGGCCTCGGCTTATCTGCAATGGCAATGAACTTGGCACAAAGGGCAGCCTCGGATGAACTGGATTTCGAACTATGTTCGCCCCAAGATAAACTCGCTTTTCTCCAGGCGCGAGGTGCCGGAAAATCTGTGGACCAAATGCAGTGAATGCGGGACGATGCTGTTTCACCGGGAATTGGCCGACAATCTGAATGTCTGCACCAATTGCGATCATCACATGGCAATTTCCCCGCGTGAGAGGTTCGAGGCCCTGTTTGATGGCGGGATCTTCACCGAGATGAAGGTGCCGGAAGTAACGATCGACCCGCTGCATTTCCGTGATCAGAAAAGATACCCGGACCGGATCAAAGCGGCGCAAAAGGCGTCTGGCGAAAAAGAGGCGATGTTGGTGGCGATGGGTGAAATATCCCGCACTCCGATTGTGGCGGTGGCGCAGGATTTCAGCTTCATGGCCGGGTCCATGGGCATGTATGTGGGCAACGCGATTATCGCGGCAGCAACGCAGGCGGTGAAAACCAGTCGGCCCATGGTGCTGTTTTCGGCCGCGGGTGGCGCGCGGATGCAGGAAGGTATCCTTAGCCTGATGCAGATGCCGCGCACCACGGTGGCAGTGCAGATGCTGAAAGAGGCAGGCCTGCCCTATATCGTGGTGTTGACGCACCCGACCACCGGGGGGGTGACCGCGAGCTACGCCATGCTGGGCGATGTGCAGATTGCGGAACCCAATGCGCTGATCTGTTTTGCCGGGCCGCGGGTGATTGAACAAACCATTCGTGAAAAGTTGCCCGAAGGGTTTCAGCGCGCCGAATATCTGCTGGATCACGGCATGCTGGACCGCGTGACGCACCGCAAGGCGATGCGCGATGAATTGGTGACGGTGATCCGTTTGCTGATGTCGCTGCCGCCTGCGATTGAGGAAGAGGTTGGGATGATCCCGGAAGTTAAGGGGTTCAAGCACCATGATCAATCCATGCGGTTCGAATATCTCTGCCCCTCGACGAAGCATTTCAACCACACTCCAGCGCATCGATGTCTCCAGGCCCCGGACGACGGGGGTGAGACGCGAGGATCGCCGCCTCCGCCTC
>JANOFE010000092.1:0-4611 GCA_031413495.1 Pseudorhodobacter sp.
GTGTGTCTTACGGGCAAGCCAGGAAGTTGGTGTCCATGTTGGTTTTCAGATCTGCAGAAATACCAACCATCGCGTTCACGTAAGTCGGCGCAGTGGCTGCATCGACAAACACCGTGCCGCTATCGACAAACTTGGTCGTCAGTGCATTGGACGCAAACGGTGCATCAGGCTTGATCGTGCAGCCTGAGCGCAGCTTGTCCAGAACGTAAGACCCGATATAGCCTTGACCGTAGGGGTTCTGGAGCATGGTCCCGTCGATGAAACCATCGGCAATGGCCTGGATCACCACTTCATCATGGTCGATGCCGACCATCTTGATCCGCTTGTCGCCGATCTTGCGCAGCGAATTGGACGCAACAACGGCCGGAACCCAAGCGGTCGTCACGATACCGTCAACATCGGCAGCATTTGCAGCAAGATAGGCGTTGATCTTTTCTTCAGCAGGCTGCGGCGCGTCGATGTCGGCGATCACCTGAACCACGGTGACGGCGCCATTGGTTTCATCCGCGGCCTTTTGCACGGCGTCGATGCGCAGTTGGGTGTTCGGGTCGACAAGAAAGCCGGTAAAGTGGGCAATCTTGCCCTTGCCGCCCATAACACGGATCAATTCTTTTGTGCCCAGATATGCAGAATTTCCGGTATCAGTGCCCAGACAGAACAGCGCGGGCGACGGGTCTTTTAGGCAACCCGCCGTCGCAATGGCCTGACCGCCGTTATCGACCAATTCCTGCGCAACCGATGACGTACCCACAGCGTCGCCCGGAAAGATCAGAAACGAGTTGTAGCCTTGGGTCAGCAGGCTTTCGAGTAGCTGACTTTGCAGGTTCAGTTCCCATTTGGCCGGAACCCGGTAGTCCCCCGCGCCAAGGTTGAAATCTTTCATAGCGTCAATGCCAGCCTGTTCCCAGGCAGCGAAATACGGATGCGGGCCGCCCGGAACGAGGGCAACTTTGGTGCCCGGATCAGCAAAGGCCGGGGCGCAGACAACAGTGCTCAGCAGCAACCCAGCGGCTGCTTTTGATATCAACTTCATAAGGATCCCTCCCAAGGATGTGCCATTCATGGCGTGATTTTAATACTAATATATTGGTTATCTAAAGCAACTGTTTTCTTCGGGTTAAGCAGCATTGTGGCAATCAAAGTTCAGGAGACAGCCAAGGCGTTGAACGCAGCCCAATCCAGTACTTTGGCATCGCGCAACAGGGCCGCGTTGCGGACAAGACTGCTGGCTTTGGCCGACCCAATCAGCACCGACGCCACCGCCGGATGTTCCAGCACGAATCGCATGGCAGCTGCAGGCAGGGTTGCACCTTGCCGCTTTGCCTCTGCTTCCATTCCGTTCACACGACCAATGATGTCGGCACTTGCAGGCCCATAGTCGTGATGTGCGCCGGGGCTTGCCCCGGTCGCCAGAATTCCCGAATTAAACACCCCGCCGATTACGACCGCAGTGCCAGCCGCAAGGCATTTCGGCATAACCTCGGCCGCTCCTGTGCGGTCCAGCAAGGTGTAGCGACCTGCAAGCAGCAGACAATCCAACTTGACACGATTCATCACAGCAAGAACCGCCGGCACCTCATTGATGCCCAGCCCATAGCCCGCAATCACGCCTGCGGCTTTCAGTGCGTCCAGCGCTTTAAGCCCGCCATCCATGAAGCTTGTAAAATGGGCGTCATAGGCAGCACCCAGACTGCGCTTTTCCAGATCATGCACAAAAAGGATGTCGATCTTGTTCAGCCCAAGCCGCGCAAGGCTGAATTCATACGACCGCATGATCGCATCGTAGGAATAGTCAAAATCCACCGTAAACGGCAGCGGATCGACAAAGCCGTGGTCAGGCACCTGATCCTGCGGGACCGCCCGCAGCAACTTGCCCACCTTGGTAGAGAGCACATAGCCGGACTTGTCGCGCAGAAAATCACCTATCCGCCGCTCTGACAGGCCAAAGCCGTAGAAAGGGGCGGTGTCAAAATAACGCATACCTTCGTCCCACGCGGCCTGCATCGCAATCATCGCAGCCTCACGCCTAACGGGCGCATAAAGCCCACCAATCGCGGCACCGCCAAAGCCCAGTTCGGTTACTTGCAGACCGGTTGTACCAAGTGCACGCATCATGTTCTTTCCTTCAAGACTTTGCAGCCAGACGCATCTGCGCTGCGGCCAACACGCCAAAATCGCGGATATCGGCAAAAGCAGTTTCCAGCGCCGGGGCAAGATATTCAGCTAAGCCTAATCCAAATACCGAAGACAGGCCCAGAAAGGCCTGCACCGTATCTGCCACCGGCACCCCGGCGGCTGGCAGACCCGGCCAGCCCTGCAATTGCGGGTCCGACAGAGGCATCGCCGCCCCGGCCTCATCCGTGCCCTGACAAGACCGGATCCACGCGGCCAAGGCAAAGCACAGCATCGGGGTTGGACGGCCCTTTGCCACAAGCTCTCGCAAAGGGGCAACAATCCGCTGGGGCACCTTAAGGCTGCCATCCGTCGCGATCTGCGCGGTTTTGTGATGCAGAGCCGTGTTGTCAAACCGCGTCAACAGTCGCGCGGTATAGCCAGCAACGTCTGTGCCCGGCGCAATCGTCGGCGCGACCTGGGCCCAATAGGCGGCAATGAACGCCCGGATAATTGGATTGCCAAAGGCATCGGCAACCGTAGCATGGCCTGAGATGCGCCCCATCGCGGCGATGGTTGTATGCGCGCCATTCAAGAGGCGCAGCTTCATCGCCTCATAGGGGGCAACGTTAGCGGCGAATTCTGCACCAGAGCGTTCCCATTCCGGGCGACTGGTGGGGAAGTGATCCTCGATCACCCATTGAAAGAACGGCTCGGCCACAACCGGGCAGGCGTCCCGCATCCCCAAACGGGCTGCAACCATGTCGCGGTCGGCATCGGTTGTGGCCGGAACAATTCGGTCCACCATGCAAGAGGGGCAAGCGACCTCATCCATGACAAAGCGGCCAAAGTCTGCGTCGCGGGATGTTGCAAACTGGGCAAGAACATTGTGCAGAAAACGGCCGTTATCCGGAAGATTATCGCATGATAACAGTGTGAAAGGCTTGAACCCGGCCGCTCTACGCATCGCCAGCGCTTGCGCCACAAAGCCCAGTGCTGTGCGTGGGCTATGTGGGTGCGCCAGATCATGCTGTACCGCCGGATCGTCCAGCTGCAGACCGCCATCCGCGATGTTCGCAGTGTAACCCTTTTCGGTCACGGTCAGAGATACGATGCGAACGGCTGGGTCCGCCATCACGGCAAGCAACGCGCCGGGATCTTCCGGGGCCACAAATGTCTGGTTGATTGCACCGATCACGCGCAGCGCCTGATTGGCATTTTCACGCAGCGCCAGCGTGTAAAGCCCATCCTGCGCTGCCATTGCATCGCGTGTGTCGGGATTTCGCAGGGATGCAGCGGCGATGCCCCAATCGGTTTCGCCAGCGTTCAGACAGTCATCGGTAAACGCCGCCTGATGCGCACGGTGAAAAGCCCCTAGACCCAGATGCACGATCCCCGTCCGTACGCCTGAGCGGTTATACAGGGGACGCGCGACTTCAGCGGGAAGGTGTTTCAGATTGGCGTCATTCAGGCGGATCATAACCGCCCCTCTTCCAGCCGATAGGCGTCAACTGCCGCCCCCCACAAAACCGCACGCTGACTTTTTTCATCCAAACCAGCAATCGCATCGCGCACGAGATCAACTGTTCGGCCATAATCAGACGCGAGCAAACTGACAGGCCAATCCGTGCCCATCATACAGCGCGCAGGCCCGAAGATCCGCAGAACCTCGTCTATGTAGGGCGTGATCAGGTCCGGCGTCCAGGTTGCCCAATCCGCCTCAGTTACCATACCAGACAACTTGCACCAGACATTCGCCTCGTGGCCGAAAGGCGCCATCAGCTTGGACCATTGCAAAAAGCCATCCCTGGCAATCTCAGGTTTTGCTATGTGGTCGATAACGAAACGCAAGTCCGGCAAGGCCCGAACGGTTTCCAGTGCTGCGGGCATCTCTCGCGGGCGGATCAGCAGATCATAAACCAATCCCCGCACCTGAACAGCCCGCAGCCCGCGCTGCACTTCCAGACGGCACAGCCAGCGCGGATCGGCTTCGTCATGCACTTGATGCCGGATACCGACCAGCCATTTGCCACCCGGACCGGCCAGCAAATCATCCAGTTCTTCGCCCACATCCGGGGCCGTAAGATCGACCCAAGCAACCACACCTGCGATGAAATCGGTCACCTCTGCCAACGCCAGAAACGATTGCGATTCCGCGTAGCTTGACCACGTCTGCACCAGAATGGTTTTCTGCACCCCGGCAGGCGCAAGAAGCGGGCGCATGTCATCTGGGGTAAAGACCCGGCGGATCGGCAGGACCGTCCCCGCCATCCACGGATAGTCGCCCTTATCCGGATCCCAGAAATGATGATGCGCGTCGATGGCTGCAAGTTTGGTGGCGGAAGTCATAACTCAATCCATATGAAAGACGTTTTCCATGTAGGCCCACCATTCACCGGGTTTGCGCGTGGTGAAGGGGTCCTGACAGGGATCGGTTTCGCGAAGCCACGCTTGCGTCTCGGGATCCGCAGCAATGGCGCGACCAGAAGCTTCGAAATC
>JANOFE010000093.1:0-2146 GCA_031413495.1 Pseudorhodobacter sp.
GAAGGTAACGCTGCGTCTGATCGTGTTTGATGTTGATGAAGATACCGGCGCGCGGTCGGTGAAAGATATCAAGGAACAAGACGTGTTCATGGGCGACATGCCTTTGATGACGCATAACGGCACCTTCGTGGTGAACGGCACCGAACGGGTTATCGTCTCCCAGATGCACCGGTCCCCCGGCGTGTTCTTTGACCATGACAAGGGCAAAACCCATTCATCGGGCAAGCTGCTGTTCGCTTGCCGGATCATTCCGTATCGCGGGTCGTGGCTCGACTTTGAATTTGATGCGAAAGACCTTGTGTTCGCCCGCATCGACCGCCGCCGCAAACTGCCGGTGACGACGCTTCTGTATGCGCTTGGCATGGGCCAAGAACAGATCATGGATGCGTATTACCAGACCGTTTCCTACAAGCATGAGAAAAACAAAGGCTGGGTCACCAAGTTCTTCCCGGAACGTGTGCGTGGCACCCGCCCGACCTTTGATATCGTTGATGCCGCCACTGGCGAAGTGATCTGCAAAGCCGGCGACAAGATGACGCCGCGTATGGCGAATGACCTGATCAAATCGGGCAAAGTGACTGAACTTCTGATGCCGTTCGACCAGATTTTGGGTCGATATGTATCGAAAGACATCATCAACGAAGAAACCGGCGAGATTTACGTTGAAGCCGGTGACGAGCTGACGATGGAATACGACCGCGATGGCGGTGTAAAGGGTGGCAGCCTGAAAGTGCTGCTTGATCAAGGCATTACCGATATTCCAGTGTTGGATATCGACAATGTCAACGTCGGCCCCTACATCCGCAACACGCTGGCCGCCGACAAGAACATGGGTCGCGATACGGCATTGATGGACATCTACCGCGTCATGCGCCCGGGTGAACCACCAACTGTTGAAGCGGCTTCCCAACTGTTCGACACGCTGTTCTTTGATAGCGAGCGTTACGATCTGTCGGCCGTTGGCCGCGTGAAAATGAACATGCGTCTTGATCTTGGCCGCCCGGATACCCAGCGCACGCTGGACCGCGCCGATATCATCGCCTGCATCAAAGCGCTGACTGAATTGCGCGATGGCAAGGGCGAGATTGACGATATCGACCACCTTGGTAACCGCCGGGTTCGTTCCGTCGGTGAATTGATGGAAAACCAGTACCGTGTTGGTTTGCTGCGGATGGAACGTGCGATCAAGGAACGCATGTCATCGGTCGAAATCGACACGATCATGCCGCAAGACCTGATCAACGCCAAACCAGCGGCAGCTGCAGTGCGTGAATTCTTCGGCTCTTCGCAGCTGTCGCAGTTCATGGACCAAACCAACCCATTGTCCGAAGTGACGCACAAGCGCCGCTTGTCGGCCCTTGGGCCAGGCGGTTTGACCCGCGAACGCGCAGGGTTTGAAGTGCGCGACGTTCACCCGACCCACTATGGCCGGATGTGCCCGATTGAAACACCAGAAGGCCAGAATATCGGCCTGATCAACTCACTGGCCACGTTCGCGCGGGTCAACAAGTATGGCTTTATTGAGACACCATACCGCAAGGTGATCGACAACAAGGTAACCGACGAGGTTATCTATATGTCGGCGACCGAAGAAATGCGTCACACGGTGGCGCAGGCCAACGCGGCGCAGGATGCGGAAGGTCGGTTTACGGATGATCTGATTTCGTCGCGTAAAGCGGGCGAATTCATGCTGAACCCGCCAGAAGCGATTGATCTGATCGACGTGTCACCGAAGCAGTTGGTATCTGTTGCGGCGTCCTTGATCCCGTTCCTTGAAAATGACGATGCTAACCGCGCCCTTATGGGGTCGAACATGCAACGCCAAGCAGTTCCTTTGCTGCAATCCGATGCGCCATTCGTGGGCACCGGGATTGAAGCGGTGGTTGCGCGGGATTCCGGGGCTGCCATCATGGCGCGTCGGGCAGGGGTGATTGATCAGGTCGATGCAACCCGTATCGTTGTGCGCGCGACTGAGATGATGGAACCCGGCGAGCCCGGCGTTGATATCTACCGTCTGCGCAAATTCAAGCGGTCAAACCAATCGTCCTGCATCAACCAGCGCCCGCTGGTGAAGGTGGGCGATACCGTGACGCGCGGCGAAGTGGTGGCCGATGGCCCCTGCACCGACATGGGCGAACTGGCCCTT
>JANOFE010000094.1:0-17405 GCA_031413495.1 Pseudorhodobacter sp.
GTTCGGCTGGATTATTTGCCAACGGCCGCAAACCATCAGGCCCGCTGCACCCCAATTTACGAAGAAATGGAAGGCTGGACACAAACCACCGCAGGTGCCCGGTCCTGGGCCGATCTGCCAGGTGCGGCCATTAAATATGTGCGACGTATTGAAGAATTGATTCAATGTCCCGTAGCCCTACTTTCGACATCACCGGAACGGGATGATACAATTCTTGTGACGGACCCGTTTGAAGATTGAAGCAGCAAGATACCAGTCTATCTTTCTCGTGCATTGGTTCGGGAAGCGAAGATTTTCGGCGAAAAATCTTCACTGTGTAAAAAGATAACCGCTTTGTAGGAGTGTTGGATGGCGCTAAGTTACAAGGCACGGCGCGGGCTTTCGTTGGCCATACTGCTGATCGGGCTTCCGGTTTACATCGTGGTCGCGATCAGCATTATCAGCCTGATGGACCGACCACCTTTCTGGGTGGAACTGGTGGTATATGTTGTGCTGGGGTTCCTTTGGGCGATCCCGTTCCGGCATGTGTTTCGCGGAATAGGTCAGTTGGACCCGGATACGCAAAAAGCGGAAGACAACGCGCCTTCCGCTTGATGTGTGGGTTTGGGTCCGTTTAGCCCGCGATCTTGCGTGCTTCGGCCAAATAATGCGAGCTTTCGGTCAAAACAAATTGTCCGCGTTTGATTTTTCGGATGCGGCCTTCGCGCAGAAGCATGCCAAACGTGCGCAAACCGTCTTCGCGGGTGTATTCGCTGTCTGCTGACAGCGCCCCAATTTGCCCCATCAATTGCGGGCGCGAGAAATAGGGCCGCCCTTCGATGCAAACGGAATAGGCGGCAGCGGCCTCTAGAATTTCGGCCAGACTGTTGGCACCCAGACGTTCGGAAAATTCTGCAAAGCCCCGAACATCGGCAAAGATATTTGCGGCGTCGATATCTTCATCTTCTTCGTCCAGCTCGATTGTCGGTTCAACGGCAAGTTGCGCAGAGGTAACACGGCGCGGCCGAACAGGCGCGTTGGGAACCGAAGCCAACGGTGTTGTGCTGTCACCCGGTGCAGTGCGCGGGCGATCTATGCGCTGTGCCGATACCAAGACCAGCGGGGCGGGGCGGGGTGTTACAGGCGCATCGTCATTTCCTGTCGGATGCTGTGGGCGCACCACGCGTGCCAGATCTTCGCGGTAGGGATCAAGACGCTTGGTTTCAGCTTCTTTAGGGGCAGAGCTGCCTTTGGAAAAACGGTCAGCTACGGTTGCGGCAACTGCGGCTTTCAGATGGGCAATGGCAGACAGGCGACGGCGGTTTTCTGGCACAGCCATGGCTTCGTTGGTTTGCTCGATAAGTCGGGACACCGCTTCTTCGCCTGCTTCATCAAGGCGTTTGCGGGCGTCATCTTCTGCGCCGGTTTCGTCATCAACATCATTTGGATTTGGCGTATCGGTATCAACCTGAAGCGCGCGCAGATCGCGACGCAGGGCATCTTCGGCATCCGCGGCCAGCATTGCGGCAACTTCTGCCGATGCTTCGGCTGGAATGGTGTCAGCGGCAACCACATCGTCGCGGCGCACTTTAACGACACGGGCACGCGCGCGCCGCGCTTTTTCTGAAGGTCCGCGCGCAGGTTCGTCTTGCGGCGCATAGGCATTGTCAATTTCTTCCAGAACCGGATCAACCGGGTCTTGGGCAATCTGCTCGGCTACGTCTTCCTCGTCGGCAAAGGCATCGTCGGCGGGCAACGCAGGGTTTTCAACTTCGGCGCTTTGCAGGGGTTCATCATAGTCTTCGTCGTAGACCTCAGCGCCTGCTGCTTCAGGCGGCTGGCTATGGCTTGATGCCGCATCTAGGGCCTGCAAATCAGCAAGGTCTTCAGCGCTGATGACATAGTCTGCATCTGCCATTTCGTCGTCAAAGGCGTCGCTTTCTGGCGTGGCAAGATCAAGCTCTGCGTCTTCTTGTGCCGTTGCAGAGACGAGTTCGGCCAAATCGATATCTGCATCGGAGTCCGCTGCAGTTTCGTTGGATGCATTCAGGATTGGCGTGGCATCTGCCAAGCGGTCTGCCAAAGCAGACAGGTCAACCTCTGGCAGCAGTTCTGTTTCTGTAAGGGCGACCGGCGCTTCTGCGCTTTCTGCGATGCGATCAAGCATTGCATCGCTTGCGCTTTGGTTCGCAAGCACCAAACCAGCCTCAGCCTCAGCCTCAGCCTCAGCCTCAGCCTCAGTCTCAGCCTCGGTCAGGTCTGGCTCTGCCAGTGCTTCTTCCGGATGATCCCATATTTCGGCATCAACTGCGTGTGCCTCGAAGGGCTGATCTTCAAATATGGCAGGGAAAGTATCTGCACTGCTGAAATCATCGGCGTGCTGATCTTCGGTGTAGTCGGTGAGAATCGGCAGATCAGACGAAAAAGCTTCTGGGACAGCAACACGAGCAACTGCCAGTTCTGCATTGGTAACAGCGGCGCGAATGCGCAGCAATTTGGCGGCAACGCCATCAGGCATTGGGGCGGGCATCGGCTCTGCCCTGGGTGCTGCCACGGCGGCAGGCGCTTGCGTGGCGGGGGCTTGCGGCTGTGGGGCGGGCACGAAAACCGGGGCTTCCATGGCATCGCCAGTACGCAAAACAACGCCATTATCCTGTATTTTGGCCTCAACCCGCCGCTGAACCTCGCGTTCGGCGATCTTTAGCAGCATGGCTGCATCAGGGGTTGGCGGTTCAGCGCCAAAGTAGCGGTCTTCGGCTGCCAGATCACGGAAATACTCGGCAATCGCCCGCATGGTGTTGAAAGGGTCATCGAACCCCTCCAATGTGCAGGAGAAAGTGCCGTAGGAAACCGTTAGAATTTTACTTGCCCCGATCATCGGATGCTTGCCCTCTACCAAACTCTGGCCCTGTGATGACGTAACTCTTGTGCTAATCCATGGACAGACAGCGGTAATTTGAAGGATTGATTATGTTCATCGCCCTAGAATCTTGCCTTAATTGAGAACAGTATCGGCATGAAGACAGTGATTGTCCAATCACAGGACGCGGTAACATTGGTCGGTGGTGGGCCTGTCAGGCGGCGCGACCTGATGTTTGCAATGATACGGGCACCCGTGGTTGTGGCCGCCGATGGCGGGGCCGATAGGGCGCTGGCAGCGGGGGTGATGCCTGCTGCGGTGATTGGGGATTTTGACAGTTTGTCAGACGCAGGGCGCAAGGCCATCGCGCCGGAGCGGCTGTTTCACATTGCTGAACAAGAGACGACGGATTTCGACAAGGCGTTGCGGTCTGTAGACGCGCCGTTTTTGCTGGCGCTGGGGGTAACGGGCGCTCGGTTGGACCATGAACTTGCCGCGCTGAATGCGCTGGTGCGGCATAAGGGGTGCCCGTGTATGGTGATCAGCAGTCAGGACGTTATTTTTCATGCGCCGCGCCGCGTCAATTTGACTTTAAAGGTCGGCGACCGGCTTTCGCTGTTTCCGATGGGGGAGGTGACTGGCACCAGCCGGGGGTTGCATTGGCCGATTGCCGGGTTGCAGTTTGCGACGGGCGGCCAAAGCGGCACATCCAACAGGGTCAGCGAAGCGCAGGTTCAGTTGCAGTTTGATCAACCGGGCATGCTGGTGATCCTGCCCCGCGCGCGGCTGGATGCGGCGATCAGTGCGTTGGTGCCAGAGTGGCGCGGGCCACTTCGCGCGCCACGCGGTGTTCGCGGTGGATGATGTAAAGGCCCGATGACACGATCACCCCGATGCCGGCCCATGTCATCGCATTGGGGAAATCGTTGAACACGAGGTAGCCCAGTGCCACGGCGGCGACGATTTCGAGATAATGCAGAGGGGCGAGCGTTGATGTGGGCGCGAATTTCAGCGCGTAAGTCATGCAGATGTGGCTAAGCGACGCCCAGAAACCGACACCCAGCAGCCACAGCCACGACAGGCCCGCAGGCTGAACCGAATCGAGCGACGGAATGCCTGACTCGTTCAACAACCAAAGGGCCGGTACGCAGAGCGCTGATCCGGCAAGCGAGGTGTGCAGTTGCATGGTCACCGGGTGCATGGACTGTGACATGAAACGGGTCACCAACATGTAGAACGCAAAGAAGAACGCCGTGCCAAGCGGATAAAGTGCCACGGTGCCAAAGGCGGCAAGGCTGGGCTGAATCACCAGCAAGGCGCCGCCAAATCCCACAGCACAAGCGGCAATGCGGCGCGGACCAATCTGGTCGCCGAAGATAAGGCGTCCAAGGATCAGCAGGATGAATGGTTCGACAAATGCAATTGCAAGGGCATCAGCGACCGGCATAATGGCGATGCCTGCCACAAAAGTGTAAGTCGACAGGATTAGGAACACCGCCCGCAGAACGATGAACCCGGTCATGCGGCGATCAAGGCGCAGTGGCACGGCCATGACCAGTGCGATGGGCAGCATCAAGACACCTTGCACGACAAACCGCGCGCCGGTGATCTGGCCCACCGGAATGGTGGCTGCCGCAAGTTTGGAGGCCACATCCAGCAACGGGGCCAAGGTGCAAAAGGCAAGCATCAGGACGACGCCGGGAAGGATGCGATCATTGGTCATGGCCGATGGGTAGGGGCGGGTTTAGGGCATGTCCAGCCTGAAGGCGACATATGTCTGACAAAAGGTGCTGTCCGCGGGCTAAGCCAAGGATTTTCTGAAAATCCTTAAAAAAATTTTTCTGAAAAATTTTGGCCGCAGGCCGTCAACAGTTGGGAACGTTGACCGCTAGGCCGCCCAAGGAGGTTTCCTTGTATTTGTCCATCATGTCATTGCCGGTCTGGCGCATGGTTTCTATGCAGACATCAAGGCTGACCAGGTGGATACCGTCGCCGCGCAGGGCAAGACTGGCGGCGGAAATGGCTTTGATGGCACCAAGCCCGTTGCGCTCAATACAAGGCACTTGCACAAGGCCGCGCACGGGATCGCAGGTCATGCCAAGGTGATGCTCCAGCGCTATTTCAGCCGCGTTTTCCACCTGTGCGGGTGTGCCCCCCATCACGGCGGCAAAGCCTGCGGCGGCCATGGCGGCGGCAGAGCCAACTTCGGCCTGACAGCCGCATTCAGCACCAGAGATTGAGGCGTTGTGTTTCACCAGCCCGCCAATGGCGGCGGCGGTCAGCATAAATTCACCCACCTTTGACGCAGATGCGCCCGGCACATGATCAAGGTAATAGCGGATAACGGCGGGCACCACGCCTGCAGCACCATTGGTGGGCGCGGTGACAACTTGGCCCCCGGCGGCGTTTTCTTCGTTCACCGCCATGGCATAAAGGCTCATCCAGTCGTTCGTGGTGTGCGGTGAGGTCATGTTCAACCCACGTTCCGCCATCAGTGCATCGTGGATACCTTTTGCTCGACGGCGCACTTTCAACCCACCGGGCAATATCCCGGTTCCCGCGATGCCGCGATCTATGCAATCGGTCATCACTTGCCAGATCCGCTCCATCCCCGCATCCAGATCAACAGGGCCGCGAAAAGCAAGTTCGTTCGCGCGTTTCATCTGAGCGATGGATTTGCCGGATGATTTGGCCATGGCCATCATCGCATCGGCGGATTCGAACGGGTAAGGCACGAGGCTGGGTTTTTGTTTCGCCTCGCCTTTTGCGGCCAATTCATCGGCGGTCAAAACAAATCCGCCGCCGATGGAATAGTAGGTTTCCTGCAAAATCACGTCACCTTGGGCGTCGGTGGCTTTCAGGATCATGCCATTGGCATGGCCGGGCAAGGCGGGGCCATAGTCAAACACCAAATCTGCACCGGGATCAAAGTGCAGGGGCGGCAGGCCCGGGGCGGAGATGGTTTTCGTGGCGCGGATTGCGGCGAGTGCGGCATCCGCCTTTTCAGCGTCATACGTCGCGGGTTCAAACCCGGCGAGGCCCAGAATGGTGGCGCGGTCGGTGGCGTGACCGACGCCTGTGAAGGCGAGTGAGCCGTGTAGGGATGCGCGCAGACCCTTGGGGTGGAACGGGCTTGCGCGCAGCGTATCTAAAAACCGGGCGGCGGCCACCATCGGCCCCATGGTATGCGATGAAGATGGGCCGATGCCGATTTTGAACATATCAAACACAGACAGAAACATGAGGCGTCAACTTTCGGGGTTAGAGAAGAAAGTGCCTGTCAGGCCTTCGTCAGCGGCCGCACGGATTGCAGCGGGGCGGCTTTCCATGGCGCGCAGGATGGCGTGGATGGCCGGGAATTTAGTGCTGTCGATAGCGTGTTCGGGGAAATAGGCAAAAGCCTTCATCCAGCGCATCAGGACGGCGAGGTGATAGGTCAGGATCGACGGTTGATCGGGTGACAGCCATCGCGGGTTGCGGGCGGCGATCATCGCATCGAGGGTGCCCAATTCTGACATCAATCGGGCGTGTGCGGTTTCGGACACGGGGAATACGATGTCTTCGCCGCCGGGACGGTAGGGGTGCACCAGGGCCATCATGCCGGTGTGCAGTGAAAAATTGTTGAAGAAAAACCAGCTTAGAAATTCGGTACGGTCGGGGGCGGTAGGGGCCGGGGCCAAAGTACCGTGACGATCTGCCAGCCACAGGGTAATGGCGGCGGTCTCGAACATCGGGCCATCGGGCGTTTCCATTGCAGGGATTTTGCCAAACGGGTGGATCGCACGAAAGGCGGGGGTATCCAGATCGCCACTATCGAAATCAAGCGTGTGCAGGCTGTAGGGTTGGCCTAGTTCTTCGAGCACGAGATGCACGATGAGAGAGGCAAAATCTGGGATGGCGTGAAGGGTATACACGGGGCAGGCTCCGGGTTTGGTTTTTGGCATGCTAGGGGGCAATCTGTCGCTGCGCCAGACGGCTTGTTACAAGGGAGTGCCTTCCGGGGGCTTGGAATAGCCGGGTGCCGAGAACGGCGAAGCACCCAAGCCTTCGGCAATGGCAGCACGCCGGGCGGCGGGGCGGTTTTCAAGCGCCGTGACAGCGCGAGCGAGGTGGGGATAAAGGCCGAGGTCAAACCATTGGATTTGGCCCACTGGGTACAGCACGCACCAGCGCATCAGCGGGCCAAGGTAGGTGGTC
Organism: Pseudorhodobacter sp.; assembly: GCA_031413495.1. Taxonomy (GTDB): domain Bacteria; phylum Pseudomonadota; class Alphaproteobacteria; order Rhodobacterales; family Rhodobacteraceae; genus JACMNW01. The sequence goes on from JANOFE010000094.1 coordinate 7,037, forward strand.
AAAATTGCGGTCGGGGCAAACAGCTGCGGATGGTCTGCTGCGGCATCATTGAGTAAAGTGAAATGCTGTGTCAGGCGGGCGGTGATCAAGGCGTGGTGGCCTGCCACGGCATCGGCTGGCACATATTGGCTGGGGTAAAACAGCTGTCGCAGATCGGAATGGACGGTGTTTGACAGAAAGAACAGCCATTTCAGATAGGTTCCGCGCGTTGGGGCATCTGGTTTGGGCCCCAGATCGTGTTTGTCGGACAACCACAAAAGGATGGCGGCTGTCTCGAATATCGGGCCATCGGGGGTTTCGAGGGCAGGGATCAGGCCTGCGGGGTTCAGATGGCGATAGGCGGCACTGTCTTGCGCGCGGATGGCGCGGTCTACCAAAGACGTGCGGTAGGGAAGGCCTGCCTCCTCTAACGCCAGCCGGATGATCAGGGACGCATTGTCGGGGGCATAGTGCAGCACGTACATTGGCAGCTCCTTTCGCCGAAACTGTGGCCTATAGGCGCGCATTTGCCTGCCCAAAAGCGACCGATTGCGGCGCGTGCATACAAGGGTGCGGGCGATGTTAACCATTGGTTCACCATGCAATGGCATGGTCGACGGTGAACGGCTTGGAGGTTTGCCAGATGATCATGCGTGCGGGATTGATAGTAATGCTGGGGTTGGGGTCTGCGCAGGCGCAAGACGCCGCGCAAACCGGGCCAGATATGGCCAGGTTGATGCAATCCTTGCCCGAAAACACGCTGAAAAAACTGCGCGGCGCACCGGAAAAGTTTTTGAAAGATGCCGCTGGGTTGATTTATGGCTTTGGCGAAGACAACGGCATTGATTTAGCGGGGATTGAGGCTTTTGTGGCGGCCGAACGGGCCCGGGTGCGGGCAGGTGCGATGCTGCCCTATCTGGTGGCAGACATGGACAATGATGGCGATGTAACATGCGATGAGATTATCCGCATGGCAAATGCAGCAGCGGCACCCAAGCGGGGCAAGGTGCGACTGGGCTATGATCAGGCCGATGCCAACAAGGATTGCAGTCTTAGCCTGATTGAATTGCGCGGCTTTGCGCAGGGCGTGGCGATGGCATCCCTGTCCGCCGAAGATGCCGATGTGCTGCGCGGGTTTCTGCTGTTTGATCTGGATGGCGATGGCAAGCTGGTCATGGACGAAGTGGCAATGGGTGTCAGCGCGATTATCGGCATGGCATCGAAGCCTGAAGCTGTGACGCCGGGTTCGGTGCCGCGCGCCCCGTCAGCACCGCGCGATGCTGTCTGATGCAGGATGGGTCGGTGCGGGCAACAGCCTGATCGCAGCTTTGGCGTAGCGAAGGCACAAATTTTCTGCGGTGGCAGGCATCAAAGCCCGCCACCGACAAAGTTCACCAATAGTTTCAAGTTCAGCCAGATGATCACTGCGGCGATCAGCACGGCGATGGCGATCAACCACATCGGGGCTTTCATCGCACCCATTTTGCGTGCGTCGGAGGTGAACATGACCAAGGGTACCACCGCGAAGGAAAGCTGCAGGCTGAGGATCACTTGGGTCAGGATCAGCAGCCGACCCGTGCCCTCGCTGCCGTAAAGGATGGTCACGGCAGCGGCAGGGATGATCGCGATGCCGCGTGTGATCAGCCGGCGCGCCCAAGGGGGCAGGCGCAGGTTCAAAAACCCTTCCATCACCACTTGCCCCGCCAGGGTGGCGGTAACGGTGGAATTTAGACCGCACGCCAGCAGGGCAATGGCAAACAACGAGGGCGCGATACCAGATCCCAGCAACGGCCCAAGCAATTGATGCGCATCGCCCAGTTCCACCACCTCGGTCCGGCCCGTGGCGTTGAAACTTGCGGCGGCGAGGATCAGGATCGAGGCATTGATGAACAGCGCAAACATCAGGGCGATGGTGCTGTCCAAGGTGGCAAATTTCAACGCCTCGCGCTTTTCAGGCAAGCTATCGCCGTAGTCGCGGGTCTGCACGATGGCGGAATGCAGATATAGGTTATGCGGCATAACGGTGGCCCCCAGAATGCCAAGCGCCAGATACAACATTTCCGGGTTACGCAGGATTTCGACGGTGGGCGCGAAGCCCCGGATAACGCCGCCCCAATCGGGATCGGCGAGGGCGATTTGCAGGCCAAAACAAACGGCGATGACACCCAGAAGCGTGATGATAAACGCCTCGAGCCAGCGAAAGCCCTTGTTTTGCAGCCACAGGATCAGGAACACGTCAAGGGCTGTGATGACAACGCCGATTTCCAGCGGGATACCGAACAACAGGTTCAGACCGATGGCAGTACCGATCACCTCGGCAATGTCAGTGGCGATGATGGCGAGTTCGGCCAGTATCCACAGCGGAAAGGCCACCCAGCGCGGAAAGGCATCGCGGCAGGCCTGAGCCAGATCGCGGCCAGACGCGATGGCAAGGCGGGCGCACAGCGATTGTAAAATGATTGCCATCAGGTTGGAAATGAGCGCGACAACCAGCAGCGTATAGCCGAATTTTGATCCGCCCGCGATGCTGGTCGCCCAGTTTCCGGGATCCATATAGCCGACGGCCACCATGTAACCGGGGCCAAGAAAGGCAGCAAATCTGCGCCATGATCCGACAGGCAGGGCGATCGACCGGTTTACCTCGGCCAAAGATGGGTTGCCCGGATCTTTGCGCCAGCTTTTGCCACGGGCGGACAGATCGAACAGGTTTGTGTCAGGTGAGGCCATGATGCGCGCTTTTTGTAAATGAGACTTATTCGCATTAAGGCGGTTCTGCGCCGGGTGTCAAGCGGATATGGTATCTGACGGGCGCGGGATGAAATGCCCTCTCGCATGGCAGGGGCGCATTGCCTATAAGCGTCATGACAAAACAGGAGACAGCCATGGCCGCAGACCTTTCCCCCATCGACAAGGCGAAGTTTGTCGCGGCAAAGCGGGCGGTGGATTTTGTGCAAAGCGGCATGAAAGTGGGGCTTGGCACCGGATCAACCGCGGCCTGGATGGTGCGCTGTTTAGCAGAACGCGTGCGCGAAGAAGGGCTGCGGGTGACCGGCGTGCCAACATCAAGCCGCACGGCAGAATTGGCGCGGCAATTGGGGATTACGATCACCTCGCTGGATGATGCGAAATGGCTGGACCTGACCATTGACGGGGCCGACGAATTTGATGGCAACCTGAACCTGATCAAGGGCGGCGGGGCGGCGTTGCTGCAAGAAAAGATCGTGGCGACGGCAAGTGACCAGATGATAGTGATCGCGGATGCGGCAAAGGAAGTGACGACGCTTGGTGCGTTTCCGTTGCCCGTCGAAGTGATCCCGTTTGGCTGGCAGACCACCAAAGCCCTGATCGAGGAGACGCTGGTATCGCTGGACGTTCTGAACCGCGATTGCACCTTGCGCATGAACGGTGATCGGCCGCTGATCACGGATGAGGCGAATTATATTGTTGATTTGCATCTGAAACGCATCGGCAACCCGCGTCAATTGGCCCTGGTTTTGAACCAGATACCTGGCGTGGTGGAAAACGGTCTGTTCATCGACATTTGCGATATTGTGGTGATCGGGCACGGGGATGGCCGGGTGACGGTGCGCAATATCAATTCCGGCGCTGTCGAGGATGACCGGATTGATCTGGTACCCGGAGACAACATCTTTGCCGATCTGGGGGAGTGAACGCATTGGCGTTTGACTATGATCTTTTTGTCATCGGCGGCGGGTCTGGCGGCGTGCGTGCAGCGCGCATTGCAGCGGCGGATTGGGGTGCAAAGGTCGGTCTGGCCGAAGAAAGCCGGATGGGCGGCACCTGTGTGATCCGGGGCTGCGTGCCCAAAAAGCTGATGGTGTTTGCGTCTGGTTATCCAGAGGCCGTGGCATTGGCGCGGGCATATGGCTGGGATGCCAGCATTGGCGCGTTTGATTGGCTGAAGTTTCGCGGCACATTGCATGCAGAACTGGCGCGGTTAGAGGCGGCCTATCGCAGCACTTTGGCGAACGCGGGTGTTGCGGTGCATGACGTCCACGCAGTGTTGGAAGATGCGCACACGGTGCGGCTTGCGGATGGCACAAAGCTGACAGCGGCGCATATCTTGATTGCCACGGGCGGGCGGCCCTTTGTGCCCGATATTCCAGGGGCGGAATTGGCGGTTACGTCAAACGAAATGTTTGATCTACCCGCCCTGCCAAAGCGGGCTTTGATTGTGGGTGGTGGCTATATCGCGTCTGAATTTGCCTGCATCTTGCACGGTTTGGGCGTTAAGGTGACGCAGTTTTACCGGGGCGCGCAGATTTTACGTGGCTTTGATGATGAGGCGCGTGGTCATGTGGCCACCGCGATGATGGCTCGCGGGATCGAGATTTGCTGCGGCACCGATGTAATGCGGTTGGAAAAAGTGGCAGGCGGCATCAAGGCAGTGTCCACCGATGGTGCGGACCGCGAATTTGATCTGGTGATGTACGCGACCGGCCGCAAGCCCAACTCTGGCGGCATGGGGCTGCAGGAATTGGGTGTTGAATTCGGTCGGGTCGGGCAGATTGTGGTCGATGAGTATAGCCAGACAGGCGTGCCGTCCATATTCGCCGTGGGCGATGTGACGAACCGAATAAACCTGACGCCGGTTGCCATTCGCGAAGGCCATGCCTTTGCCGATACGGTGTTTGGCGGCAGGCCAAAGAAAGCAGATCACGCCCTGGTGGCATCAGCGGTGTTCACGCAGCCGGAAATGGGGTCCATCGGCCTGTCGGAAGAAGCGGCGCGCGAGGCGGAGCCGATTGAGGTTTATTCGACAGCGTTTCGCCCGATGCAAACTGCCTTTGCGGGCCAGCCTGACCGGGTGATGATGAAGTTGATCGTGTCACAAGCAACGCGCAAGGTTTTGGGCTGTCATATCGTCGCACCGGGTGCGGCGGAAATGATCCAACTGGCGGCGATTGTGATCAAGATGGGGGCTACGAAAGAGGATTTCGACCGCACTGTCGCTGTGCACCCGACCATGTCGGAAGAACTGGTGACGATGCGAAAGCCGGTACGGCAGGGATAAGAGACCGCTTAAGCGCTTGAATTTTGCGCGTGCGTGACCAATTTATAGAAAACAACGAAAAGGGTCTGAATATATGTCTGGAAACGGTGGCCCATGGGGCGGCGGTGGCGGCTCTGGTGGCGATGATCGCAACAAAGGCGAGGGCGGTGATAACCGGGGGGGCGGCGACAATCGCGACGGCGGGCGCAATGGTGGCCGCAGGCCGGGGGAAGGGCCCCAGATCCCTGAAATTGAACAGATCATGAAAAAGGGCCAGGAACAGCTGCGCGTGCTGATGGGCGGGCGCGGGCGGTCTGGCAATGGCGGCGGCAACGGTGGTGGCGGGCGTGAACCCGGTGCACCTTTGGTGACACGACAAGGCCTTTTGCTCGGTGCACTGGCGGCGATTGGACTTTGGACCTTCATGTCGTTTTATTCCGTCAAGCCGGAAGAACGGTCGGTTGAGCTGTTCCTTGGCGAATATTCTGGCATCGGTAATCCGGGCCTGAACTTTGCGCCTTGGCCGTTCGTCAAGGCCGAAGTGGTGCAGGTGACGGGCGAGCGCACCACCGACATCGGCACAGGTGCCGGCGGCGAGATGGATACCGGGCTGATGCTGACCCGCGATCAGAACATCGTGGATATCGAGTTTTCGGTGGTGTGGCGTGTGGCCGATCCATCCGAGTTTTTGTTCAATCTGGCGGACCCGACCGATACCATTCGGGCGGTGTCGGAATCCGCGATGCGGGATATTATCGCGCGGTCGGAACTGTCGCCCATTCTGAACCGGGATCGCGGCACGATTGCTACCGATTTGCGGGCGTCCGTGCAAAAGACACTTGATAGTTACAAAGCCGGGATTTCGGTTGTGCGGGTGAACTTTGCCAAAGCAGCCCCACCGTCCGAGGTGATCGACGCGTTCCGCGAAGTGCAGGCAGCCCAGCAGGCCCGCGACCGGTTGGAAAAAGAGGCAGATGCCTACGCCAACACTGTAACTGCTGGTGCCCGAGGTGCAGCGGCGCAGTTGGCGGAAGAATCTGAAGGTTACCGCGCGCAAGTGGTGAACAACGCACAGGGTGAAGCCAGCCGGTTCTTGTCGGTCTACAATGAATATGTGAAGGCGCCAGAGGTAACGCGCAAGCGCATGTATCTGGAAACTATGGAAAAAGTGTTTGGTGGCATGAACAAGGTCATCCTTGATGGCGTGTCATCAGGCGAGGGTGGCGGGCAAGGCGTGGTGCCGTTCCTGCCGTTGAATGAACTGAACCGGATGCCCGCCAATGGCGCTGCTGCCGTAACTGGGGGGACCAACTGATGCGCGCCGCTTATATATTGCCGGTTTTGGCGCTGATCGTGATGGGCATTCTGTCTTCGCTGTTCATCGTCGACGAACGCGAAAAGGTTTTAGTCCTGCAATTTGGTCAGGTGAAACAGGTCAAGGAAAGCCCCGGTTTGGGCTTCAAGATACCGCTTTTGCAAGAGGTTGTCCGCTATGATGGCCGTATTCTGGGCCTGCCAACGCCGCCATTGGAAGTGACCATGGAAGACGACCGTCGTTTGGTCGTGGACGCGTTTGCGCGTTGGCAAATCGTTGATCTGGTCAAATTCCGCGAATCCGTGGGGGCAGGCGACATTGAAAAGGCGCAGTCGCTGCTGGCCGGTATCATGAACAACGCCATCCCCGAAGTGTTGGGCAAGGTCGAATCCAGCCGTGTTCTGTCAGAAGACCGCACCGGATTGATGAACCAAATCCGCGATATCGCAAAACGCGAAGCGCAGTCTTTGGGGGTTGATGTGATCGACGTGCGGTTGACCCGCACCGATTTGCCGGAACAAAATCTTGAAGCGACCTTCGCGCGGATGCGTGCCGAACGCGAACGCGAAGCGGCCGATGAAATCGCGCGCGGGAACGAGGCGGCCCAAAGGGTGCGCGCATCAGCGGACCGTACCGTGGTGGAATTGACATCCGAAGCGCGCAAGAATGCCGAGGTAATTCGCGGTGAGGCTGACGCCGAACGCAACGCCATTTACGCCGAAGCCTTTGGTCGTGATCCGGAATTTTTTGCCTTTACCCGGTCGCTTACATCGTATGAACGTGCTTTGCAGGCGGGCAATTCATCTATTGTCATGCAGCCGGATAGTGAGTTTTTTGACTATTTGCGCAGTGAAAAACCGCCAGTGAAAGACCCCGTAGCGGTTGAATAAAGACCATATTGGCAAAGGGCCGGCGGTGAAGTTGGCCCTTTGCATGTTCAAACAGGCGTTTTCCAACGCATGTCCTAGGCCACGTTGATTTGCCTTGCTGGGTCAACAAACGCGTGATTCACTTTGTCACACTGATCACATCCTATTGAGCGCGCGCGATGGGGTTTGCATTGCGCCGAATGCTTCCTACTTCATAGTGACTTTGGTGTTGCACGAGAGCTAGGCTAAGCGTGACATCCTGACCGACCCGAGCAACGAAAGGATTTCGTGGTGCAGACGAGACAGATTTCCCAAGTGACCGCCGTATCCGCAGAGCCGTCGAGACCTGCGCGGCTGATGATGGCGCTTATGATCGGCGCCGCACTTCTTCTGACGCAGGCTCCGCAGGTCTTTGCGCAAACTGCGCCCGAAAGTTTTGCGGACCTCGCTGAAAAGATCAGCCCATCGGTGGTGAACATCACCACTTCGTCGCTGGTTGCGGCTAATACCCAAGATGGGCCAATGGTGCCCGAAGGATCGCCATTTCAGGATTTCTTTGATGAATTCATGGACCGCAACGGTGAAGGTGCGCCTCCCGGCCAAGAAGAACCGCGTCGATCCGAGGCATTGGGATCAGGTTTTGTCATCTCGGCGGATGGCTATATCGTTACCAATAACCATGTGATTGAAGGCGCTGATGATATTGAAATCGAATTCTTTTCCGGCAAAAGCCTGAAGGCAAAGCTGGTCGGAACAGACCCAAAGACAGACATTGCGCTGTTGAAAGTTGAAAGCGAAACTGAGCTGCCGTTCGTGCCGTTTGGCGATAGCGATGTGATGCGCGTGGGCGACTGGGTTGTCGCCATGGGCAACCCGTTGGGGCAAGGGTTTTCGGTATCGGCAGGCATCGTGTCTGCCCGCAAGCGTGAACTGTCCGGCACTTATGATGATTTCATCCAGACCGATGCCGCCATCAACCGGGGCAACTCGGGGGGGCCATTGTTCAATATGGACGGCCAGGTGATTGGTGTGAATACGGCGATCCTGTCGCCCAATGGTGGGTCTATCGGCATCGGCTTTTCGATGGCGTCAAATGTGGTCAACAAAGTTGTGGGCCAACTGCGTGAATTTGGCGAAACGCGGCGCGGGTGGCTGGGCGTGCGCATTCAGGATGTCACGCCGGATGTCGCTGAAGCGATGGGTCTGACCGATGCCAAAGGGGCGCTGATCACCGATGTGCCCGATGGCCCGGCAAAGGATGCAGGCTTGCTTGCGGGTGATGTGATCACGTCTTTTGATGGCGCTGATGTGGCCGATACCCGCGAACTTGTACGCCGGGTGGCCGACGCGCCGATCGGCGAAGCTGTGGCTGTGGTTGTGCAGCGCGATGGCAAGACCCAAAATCTGTCGATCAAGCTTGGTCGCCGCGAAGACGCGGAAGCGGAATCTGTGCCTGTTGCTTCGGCTGCGCCCGAAGCGCCTGCTAAAGCCGAAATTCTTGGCATGACGGTGGCCCCGGTTGATGCAGAAATGATCACCAAACTCGGCCTGCCGGTTGGCACCGAGGGTCTGGTTGTGGCAGCCGTGGATCAGGCATCCGAGGCCTATGCCAAAGGTCTGCGCGAAGGCGATCTGATCACCGAGGCGGGTCAACAAAAAGTTGTGCGTCTGAAGGATCTGGAAGACCGGGTGGAAGAGGCCCGCAATGCAGGTCGTAAATCCCTGCTTCTCTTGGTGCGCAGGGCAGGGGATCCCCGCTTTGTGGCGCTGTCTATCGACTGATATGGTCTGATAAGGTGTTGCGAAGGCCCGAAGATTTCTTCGGGCCTTTTGCGTATCCTATATCAGGATAAAATGTGGCATGGCCTTCATCCCAGTTGCGCAGTTGATTGGTTGCTTGAGTAGCAAGAAAATCCGGTGCCGATCTTTTTCTGACCCGACTTTAGAGTCAAAGTGGTCGCGTGATTGATAAGGAAAACCGGTAACCACTTTTCCTCATTACGCTCTAAAGGCCAAAATCGGCAGCAACCACGCCCAATTCGCGCGCCGCAGCCAGGGAAAGGCGATCACTGTTCAAACCGCGCGGCAGCTGAAAGGCGCGGATCGCCCGGCGTGTTGCCGGATCAAGCACACCTGTGTTTGGCAATGTGTACAGCCTACGCGCCGCCAACGCCCGTTGCAGCGTGGTCACCACATCGGGTGATAGGGCTGCGTCACAAGGCGTTCGAAACCAGATTTTTTCGCGCGGTTGCACGATTTCCTGCCGGGTTTCGGTGCGGTATCCGGCATCCTGATCGGGGGCTACGGCTTCAACGATTTGATCGGTAACCGTTTCGATCACCGCCGGTGTCTCGTCGCTCGCCCAGCAGGCGCCGTCCGGGGCATTTGGCCGCTCGCCCCGCACAGATTCCGCCCGCAGATCGGCCATCACGGGCCCCGTGGTAACACTTGCCAGATTGCACCCCGCAAGACCGTGCGCCACTGCCAAAACGGCACCAAGAAGGCGGGGTTGGGTCATCGCGCGTCTCGCCTTATCTTGCCTGATGTTACGGGTTGTGTCCCGATCATTGCGCAGTTTATAGCGGCAATTTTGCCAGCGTGAAAGCCTTTGCCATGTCTGGCTTTTTGCGACCAAGCACCACTGGCAATGACCCCTATTTTGCCCTATGTCGCACCTTAGCAAAACGCATAGCCGGAAATGAGGGCAGGAATGGCGAAGATCACTTATGTGGAATTTGGCGGCAAAGAACATGTCATCGACGTGGCAAATGGCCTGACGGTCATGGAAGGCGCGCGTGACAACGGCATACCGGGGATCGAGGCTGATTGCGGGGGTGCCTGTGCCTGTTCCACCTGCCATGTCTATGTTGACCTGGCTTGGGCGGAAAAATTGCCAAAAAAGGATGCGATGGAAGCGGATATGCTGGATTTCGCGTGGAATCCTGATCCGGCACGGTCACGCCTGACCTGCCAGCTGAAGGTGTCAGACGCCCTAGACGGTCTGCGCGTGCAGATGCCGGAAAAACAGATCTGACGCCGGACTTTCAATTCACCTTTGAAAAATATCCTCGGGGGGCAGCCCGGCGCGGGCGCGGGGGGCAGACAGCCCCCCCAAAAATCTTTCTGGAAGAATTTTTGTTTCGCAAAACGTCAGTTCACATTGCGCGCCGGCCTAAATGGCCGCGGCGAGAC
>JANOFE010000095.1:0-6602 GCA_031413495.1 Pseudorhodobacter sp.
GATGTCATGCTGCCTGCTCCTGCAGGGTTTGTGCCTGCCGCACGATCCGCGCGCAGGCCTCGGCAATCCGGGCGTCGTCTTGTGTCAAGCTCAGCCTTATCCACCCCGCCAATGCCGCGCCAAAGCTTTCCCCCGGCATCACAGCAACCTTTTGCGCCTCTAACAGGCCCATCGCAAACGCCTCACCTGACACCCCGGTCGCACTGATATCAATCAGCGCAAACATTCCGGCTGCGGGTCTGTTCACCCACAAACCCGCCTTGCCATCCACCAGCGCGTGTATCAGCCCAGCCCTGCGTTTGAACCGGTCCACCATGCCCGCTGCTACCGGCGACGGGGCCGAAACTGCGGCCGCCGTCATATCCGCTATGAACGGCTGGCTGCCAAACAGCATGGTTTCCGACAGCGGCAACAACGCTGCGCAAAAGTCAGCAGGGCCCACGCACCAGCCAGACCGAAACCCCGGTGCCGCATGCGATTTAGAGATGGACGAGGCCACAATCACCCGGTCCGCAATCGCCGGGTCATCAAGGGGTGACGCAAACGTCGTCCCCGCAAACACCATTTCCTCATACACTTCGTCGCACAGGATCCACAAATCATGTGCAACGGCCATTTCCACAAGTGCCGCAATATCCGTCCGCGCCAACACAGCGCCCGTCGGATTGTGCGGCGTGTTCAGAAACAAAACGCGCGCGCGCGGGGTCAGCCGCGCCACCACATCGCGGGCTTGCATGCGAAAGCCATGTTCCGGGTGCAGAGGCACCGGCACCATCGTGGCCCCGGTGGCGGCAATAATCCCGGCGTAGGTCGCATACATCGGATCGCCCACCAGCACCTCATCGCCCACGGCAACCAATGCCGTCAGCACAGCATAAAGCGTGGTCTGGGTGCCGGGAAAACACATCACCTGATTTGCGCCAATCACCCGCCCGCGCCGCGCCGAATACCGCGCTGCCAGTGCCTTTGTCAGTGCAGGCTCGCCGCGCCCATTGGAATATCCCGTGCGCCCGGCGGCCATGGCTGCGGCCGCCACCTTGATCAACGCGGGCGGTGTCGGCACGTCCGGCTCGCCTATGGTCAATTCGATGATGTCGTGCCCCTCGGCTGCCATCTGGCGTGCATGCGCATGTACTGCCCATTTGGCACCAGCCAATCCTGCCAAACGTTCAGTAACTGCCGCATATCTCATGTTTTTTTACCTTCAGCCAACAAATCCACACCCAAAATCGCGCCAACTGACCGCAACCCGATCTCGGCCAATTCGTCCTTCACAAAGGCCTCTGGCAGCGCGCAGCCTTCAAGCCACAGCCCGTCAATCACCCCGTTGCAGGCAATTGCCTGTGCCCGCAACGTGGCCGCGTCTGCTTTACGGGGCAGGGCGGCAATCAAGGCTTGCAACACATCGCGGTAGCCCAGATAGGTCGTGCGGTGCACCTCGCGCAGCATGGGGTCGCGCTGCACATGGTGGATGAACCCAGCCCAAAGCCCCATCGCCGCCGGGTCCACCACGGGGGGGCGCAGCGATGCCGCCACAAACGCCGCCAGTCGGGCACCCGCGCCATCAGGCGCCGTATCCAGCACCAGCGCCGAGGCTTGCGTCATGCGTTCCATCAGGGTCTGATAGGCGGCGCGGGTCAGGTCTTCCTTGGCCTTGAAGTAATGCCGTATCAACCCCGGCGTCACACCGGCCTTTTCGGCAATCGCCCGCACGGTCGCCGCCGCAATGCCGCCTTCGGCTATCAGATCAAGTGCCGCAGCAATCATTGCCTCGCGTCGCACTTCTTCGCCTTCGCGCTTGTAGGGGCGCCGTTCACCAGTGGTCATTGCATCATCCAATTATACGCTTGCATAATTGCAGCTCCCCGGTCTTACTTGCAACCAGCTTTTTGCCGGAGCGCGAATGTCCACCCAAAACAGTGCAACCGAAGCCACCCTGAACACCTCTACGAAGCCCGAAGCGATTCGGATTGATAACCTGCGGAAATCCTTTGGGACGCTCGAGGTGCTTAAAGGCGTCTCGATGACCGCGCGTGTCGGCGATGTTGTGGCGATCATCGGCGGGTCTGGCTCTGGCAAATCCACCATGTTGCGCTGCATCAACTTTCTGGAAACCCCCACCTCTGGCCGCATCATCATCGGCGGCGAAGAAGTCGCCCTGCGCGCGGACGGGACCCCTGCCAATCGCAAACAAATCGAAGGCCTGCGCCAGCACCTTGGCATGGTATTTCAGCAATTCAACCTATGGACGCATAAAACCATTCTTGAAAACCTGATTGAGGTTCCCGTGCATGTGCTGGGCGTGCCACGGGCCGAGGCGATTGCCCGCGCTGAAAAGTTGCTCGCGCGGGTGGGGCTAGAAGCCAAGGCAGGCAGTTACCCCGCGTTTTTGTCGGGCGGCCAACAGCAACGTGCCGCCATTGCCCGTGCGCTGGCGATTGAACCCCGCGCCATGTTGTTTGACGAACCCACCTCCGCGCTTGACCCCGAATTGGTCGGCGAAGTGCTGAACGTGATCCGTGGCCTTGCCGCCGAGGGGCGCACCATGATTTTGGTCACCCATGAGATGAAATTCGCCCGCGAAGTTGCCAGCCATGTGATCTATCTGCACAACGGCGTGGTCGAAGAAGAAGGTCCGCCCGATGTCTTGTTTGGCGCGCCCAAATCGGAACGGCTTAAGCAGTTCCTAAAATCCGTGGCGTAACCACGGGCAATTCAAATGCGGGGGACACTCTCGCACTCGTCCAACAAGAGGTAAGTTAATGAAAAAGACACTCCTAACCCTTGCAGCAACCCTCGCCTTCGGCACCGCTGCCTTCGCTGAACCGCTGAAAATCGGCATCGCTGCCGAACCCTATCCGCCCTTCGCCTCGCCCGACGCCTCTGGCGCATGGGTCGGCTGGGAAGTGGACTTTATCAACGCCGTCTGTGCGGCTGGCCAGATGGAATGCGTGGTTACGCCTGTGGCATGGGAAGGCATCATCCCGTCGCTGACCGGCGGGCAGATCGACGCCATCATGGCCTCGATGTCGATCACCGAAGAACGCATGCAAACTATCGACTTCTCGGATAAATACTACAATACACCGTCCGTTCTTCTGACCGCCAAGGGCTCGGGTCTTACCCCCGACGCCAGCGGAATGTCGGGCAAGATCATCGGCGTGCAGGTGTCCACCATCCACGAGGCCTATGCGCAGGCGCATTTCCCGGACGCAGCCGAGATCAAGACCTATCAGACCACCGACGAAGCGTTTCAGGATTTGTCGGCGGGTCGGGTTGACGTCGCGTTTGCCGACAGCATCGCGAATGACGCCTTCCTTGCCTCCGAGGTGGGCATGGCCTGTTGCGAGGCGATTGGTGCCGTGGCCGACGATCCGGCCATCCTTGGCCTTGGTATCGGCGTCGGCCTGCGCAAGGGCGAAGACGCGCTGAAAGCACAGTTCAACGCGGCCATCGCCAAGGTCATCGCCGATGGCACCTATGACACCATCTCGAAGCCTTACTTCCCATCGTCGATCTACGGCGGCTAAGCCCACGTGCTTGGCCTGATCGCCCCAACAGCCGCAGCATCAGCCTTTGATCTGTTGGCATGGTCGCCCCCCGGTTGGGGGGCGACACTTGTTGCGGGCCTGTGGAACACCATCCTGATCGCTTTCGGCGCGTATGGCCTTGGCCTGTTCATCGGTGTCCTCGGCGCGTTCGGCAAACTTTACGGTGGCCCGATCACCCGCGATCTGCTTGGCGTCTACACCACCCTTGTGCGCGCTGTGCCGGAACTGGTGCTGATCCTGATCCTGTATTTCGCGGTCACTGATGCGGTGAACCAATTCCTTGTTTTCAACGGGTATGAGCGTATCCAACTGTCCGGTGTCGCCGCTGGCATCGCCGTCCTTGGCATCGTGCAAGGCGCTTATTCGACCGAGGTTCTGCGCGGGGCTATCCAATCCGTCCCCGCAGGCCAGATCGAGGCCGCACGCGCCATGGGCATGCCCCCTATGCTGCTCGCCCGCCGCGTGACATTGCCCTTGATGACCGCCGCCGCCGTGCCGGGCCTCGCCAACCTCTGGCTCACCTGCACCAAGGACACCGCCTTGCTTGCCGTGGTGGGCTTTATCGAACTGACCAAAGCCACCTCCCTTGCCGCTGGCACCACCAAGGCCTTCCTCACCTTCTACCTCGCCGCAGGTGTGCTTTACCTCATCCTCTCCCTCCTCTCCGGCGTCGTCTTTGGCCGGATTGAACGTTGGGCACGCAAAGGCCAACGGCCGATGGCAGGGGGTGGCATGTGACGAAAGCCTTTTGGAAACCGCACCGCATTGTCATGCTCGCTCTCGCCGCCGCCATCGTGCTGTGGTGCGCCTTCAACATGAACTGGACATGGCTGCCCGATTATCTGGATAAAATTCCCCTCGCCATCTGGCGCACCATCTGGCTGACCGCCGCGTCGATGACCCTTGGCATGATGCTGGCCATCCCACTTGGCCTCGCCCAAGCCGCTGGCCCCTGGTATCTGTCCACCCCCGCCCGCGTGTATTGCAGCATCATCCGGGGCACACCGCTGCTCCTGCAACTCTGGCTCCTCTATTACGGCCTCGGCTCCCTGTTCCCGCAATTCCCGTGGATCCGCGAAAGCTGGATGTGGCCCATCCTGCGCCAAGCCTGGCCCTATGCCCTGCTGGCACTCACCCTAAGCGTTGCAGGCTACGAAGGCGAAGTCATGCGCGGTGCCCTCAAAGGCGTCCCGGGTGGCCAGCTGGAAGCCGCCCGCGCCATGGGCATGCCCCGCACCAAATCCTTCTTCCGCATCTGGCTCCCCCAAGCCCTCCACCGCGCCCTGCCCACCATCGGCGGCGAGACGGTCCTGCAGATGAAATCCACCCCCCTCGTCGCCACCATCACCGTGGTCGATATCTATTCCCTCTCCAAGCGCGTGACGCAGGATACCTTCATCGTCTACGAGCCGCTCCTGCTGCTCGCCGTAGTCTACATGATCATGGCGGGAATGATCGTGCTTCTGTTCAAATGGCTGGAAAGCAGGGTGCCGTCGCGGACGGCGTAGTGCGTATTTCCTTCTCACCGCCAGATTGCCAGACCACGCCTTTCGGCGCATAACTTCTCTGTCCAAAACGCCTTGCACATCGCGTCAGAGGAAGGGTTACAGCCATGGCTATCAAAGTGCTTATATTTGACATTGGCGGTACGGTCTTTGATTGGAACACTGCCGTAGTCGAAACGCTGGACCGGCTGGCTCCTGCGCAATCCCTGTCGCTGCACGATCGGCAGACCTTTGCCATTTCTTGTCGCGCAAACTTTCTGAACCTGAACAGCGCGATCATGCGCGGCGAACACCCGTGGCTGACGGCTGACCAGATACTTGCAACTGTAGTGGGCGATCTGTGGCGCAGCACAGGGTTGCCCGCCCTTGCAACCCACGACCAAAGCGATCTTGCGCAGGCGTGGCGTCGGATGCCTGCTTGGCCCGGCGCACGTGAAGGAATCGCCGCGCTGCGGAAAAAATACATCGCCGCCCCGCTGACCATTCTCAGCTGGCCGATGGCTGTCGGTTCCTCGCGCCGCAATGGAATTGATTGGGACAGTATCTTGTCCTGCGACATCCTCGGCATCTACAAACCTGATCCGCGCTGTTATGCTCGCGCCGCCGAAATCGTCGATTGTGATCCGTCACAGATCATGATGGTCGCATCTCACCCCAGCGACCTGCGCGGCGCGATGGCTTCGGGTTATCGTTCTGCCTACGTCATCCCGCGCTTGGAGGATCCCGGCGATGACTATACCGATACCGGGTTCGCGACAGAGTTTGATGTGGCGGCGCAAGATTTCAACGATCTGGCAAGGCAATTGGCGTAGAGTGGATTTCATTCCACCCCTCACCCCCACCCATAATTAAAACTCACCGAAATCCAAACTTCCTCCGCCATATGCAGCGGCACCTCGTGCCGTAACCAGCTTTCCCACAACAACACTTCGCCCGCGTCCGGCGTGATATAGACAAAACTCCGCAACTCCTCCCGCGCTTTGGCCTTGCGCCCCGGGGCGGCCATCATCATCGGCAACCTTGGGTCTTCAAACTTGATCGCACTCGCCCCCTTCGGCATCGTCACATAGGTGGTGCCGGAAATCACCGAATGCGGGTGAATATGCGATGTATGCACGCCGCCATAAGGCAGGATATTCAGCCACAAACCGTCCAGCTTGATCGCCTTCCCCCCAAGATCAAACTCCAGATCCTTGGCAAACGCCGCAACGTGCTTGTCCAGACATTTCACCAGCGCCTTGAACACCGGAAACCGCCACGGCAAATCGGACAGCGACGCATAGCTGGTATAGCCCGGATAGCCGTGCTTGACGCACCATTTCTGCCCCGCCTCATCATCCTCGGCGATGGAAAGACACGCGCCTTCCAATTCCCCCAAATCCGGCGCTTTGCCGGTCTCAGACAGGGCAGCACGGTAAAGGCGGGTCACGAACAGTGAATTTATGTTTGACATGGGCATGTCATAGCAAACCGCGCAGGGCAGGGCGAGGGGGGTTTCAAAACCACTCCAAACCACATCCCTAGCCGCCCTCAACAATCTTCCAAT
>JANOFE010000096.1:0-23115 GCA_031413495.1 Pseudorhodobacter sp.
CAATGACAGCAAATATGGCGATGATGATCTGGATACCGGGTCTATCGACCCCTACCGCCTGTTTTTGGTGTTCAACGAACTGGTAGCAGTTGAAGGCAAACCCGGCTTCACCCCGTCGCATATGCTGGACCAATCGCACAACGTGACGGACCCCATCGAAAGCCTGATGGTCAGCGCCATGGCCGTGCGGCGCGCCTATGCAAGTGCGCTGTTGGTGGACCGCGCGGCGCTTGCCGGTTTTCAGGATGACAATGATGCCCTGATGGCCACCACCACCCTGCAAACCGCCTTTCGCACCGATGTGGAACCCATCCTTGCGATGGCCCGCATGGAAGCGGGCGGTGCGATTGACCCCGTCACCACCTACCGCGCATCGGGCTACCGCGCGGGCGTCGCCAAAATCCGCCCGGCAGTCTCTGGCGCGGGCGGTGGTATCGTCTGACCTCTGGACTTGGGGGGGCGCAGGCCTGTTATAAGGGGACATGAGTCTGCCCCCCGGTTTCATAGACGAATTGCGCACCCGTGTCTCCCTGTCGTCCGTCGTCGGGCGCAAGGTCACGTGGGATCTGCGCAAATCCAACATGGGCAAGGGCGATATGTGGGCGCCGTGCCCGTTCCACCAAGAAAAATCCGCCAGCTTCCACGTCGATGACCGCAAAGGGTTTTATTACTGTTTCGGCTGTCATGCCAAAGGCGATGCCGTCAGCTTTGTGAAGGAAACCGAAAATGTCGGGTTCCTTGAGGCGGTGGAAATTCTGGCCCGCGAAGCAGGCATGCCCATCCCCGCGCGTGATCCGCAGGCGGCGCAAAAGGCCGACCGTCGCACGCAATTGGTGCAGGTGATGGAAGAGGCGGTGAAATGGTTCCGCCTGCAACTGCGAACCTCGGCGGCGTCCGACGCGCGCGATTACCTCGCCAAGCGCAAACTGTCGCCCGAGGCGCAGGATCGCTGGGATATCGGCTTTGCCCCCGCATCCTGGAGCGCACTGATCGACGCGATGACGCAAAAGGGCGTGTCCATCGACCTGTTGATGGAAGCAGGCCTTGTCGCGAAATCGGATACGCGCGGCGGATACGACCGTTTTCGCAACCGGATTATTTTCCCGATCCGTGATGCCCGTGGCCGCGCGATATCGCTTGGTGGCCGCGCGATGGACCCGAATGATCAGGCCAAATACCTGAATGGCCCCGAAACCGAACTGTTCGACAAAGGCCGAAGCCTTTACAATATGGGCCCAGCTCGCGAAGCCGCAGGAAAAGGCAAACCCCTGATCGTCGCCGAAGGCTATATGGATGTGATCGCGCTGTCAGAAGCAGGCTTTACCGCCACCGTCGCGCCCCTCGGCACTGCTGTGACCGAAGACCAGCTTCGCCTTATGTGGCGCATCCACCCGGAACCCATCATTGCGCTGGATGGTGACAAAGCAGGCACCGCCGCTGCCCTGCGGGTGATTGATCTGGCATTGCCGGTGCTGGAGGCGGGGCAGGGCCTACGCTTTGCCATCCTGCCCACGGGCCTTGACCCCGATGATCTGATCAAGGCCAAAGGGGCCCCCGCCATGCAACGCGTGCTGGATGCAGCCCAACCCATGGTCAACCTGCTGTGGGCGCGCGAAACCGAAGGCCGCAGTTTTGACAGCCCGGAACGGAAGGCGACGCTTGATAAAACCCTGCGCGCCGCTCTTGCCCGCATCAAAGACGCGTCGATTCGCGGCCACTACGGCGAAGAGATCAAACGCCTGCGCTGGGATTTGTTCGGTGCCCGCCCCACAGCAAACGGAAAAAATCGCAAAGCGTACCAACCGCTCACCGCCCCGCTGGCCAGCACCCGCGCGTCTTTCTTGGCCAACGCCGATGACCAGCCCGATGATACCCTGCGCGAAGCCGTCATTCTTGCCACCCTGATCGTCCATCCCAGCCTGATCCACCGGTTTGAATCCGCGCTTGAACGGCTGGATATGACCGGCCCCGATCACGGCGCGCTGCGCGACCATTTGCTGGCCAACGCCATGAAATCCCGCGAAGGTCTGCGTGAAAAGCTGCAACACCTAGCGCACGCTGCCCTTGAAACCCTGTTCGCGCGCACCCACGTGCAAATCGCGCCCCCCATACGCAACCATGACGATACTGAACTGGCCATGCTGTGTCTGGCCGAGGAACTGGCGAAACTGGATGCTCACCGGGGTGCGCGCAAAGAGATCGAGGATGCGGTGGAAGATTTGTCAGGATTAGCCGATGAAGGGCTGACATGGCGGTTATCCCAAGCGGCGCTTGCCCGTCACCGCGCCGACCATCCACCCCGTGAAGACGCTGCTGACTTGGGCGAAGACCGCTCCGCCCTGTCAAAACACCTGCAAAACATGATTGATGGCCAAGTCTGGGTAAAGAAAAAGGGCTGATGCCCTTTCGCCGCCCGCGATTCGCGCTATTGATTCGATTTGACCCTATCCGATTCGCGGCGATTCGCCCCGCGCCGCCCAAAGGAGCACCCATGGCTGCCAAAGACACCGACGAGACGAAGCCCGAAGAGCAGGAAGCCGAGTCTTCGCTTGATATGAGCCAAGCCGCCGTCAAGCGGATGATCGCGGATGCGCGCGAACGTGGCTACATCACCTATGATCAGCTGAACGCCGTGCTGCCGCCCGATCAGGCGTCGTCGGAACAGATTGAAGACGTCATGTCGATGCTGTCCGAAATGGGCATCAACGTGATCGAGAATGACGAGGCGGACGAGGCCGAACCGCTTGGCGAATTGGTGGAAACCAACACATCCCGCGAAGTGGCCGTTGCGGGCCAATCTGCCGAGGCGCTTGACCGCACGGATGACCCCGTCCGCATGTATCTGCGCGAAATGGGCTCTGTGGAACTGCTGTCGCGCGAAGGCGAGATTGCCATCGCCAAGCGGATTGAGGCGGGCCGCAACACCATGATCCTGGGCCTTTGTGAAAGCCCGCTCACCTTCCAAGCGATCACCATCTGGCGCGACGAACTTTTGAATGAAGACATCCTTCTGCGCGACGTGATTGATCTGGAAGCCACTTTCGGGCGGTCGCTTGACGGCGAAGAAGACCTTGAAGGCGCGCCTTTGGACGAGGTTGATCCCGCCGCCCCCCGCCGCGCAGCAACAGACGAGCCGGAACTTGACGCCGACGGTGAGCCGCTGGCCCGTGCCGATGATGACGACGAAGATGATGAGGGCGCGAATATCTCGCTCGCCGCGATGGAAGCCGCGCTGAAACCGCGTGTGCTGGAAACGCTGGACCTGATCGCGCGGGATTATTCGCTGCTGGCCGATATGCAAGACCAACGCATGCACGCCACCATGAATGATGCCAGCCGCTTTACCACCAAGGATGAAGCCGCCTACCAAAAACTGCGGTCCGAAATCGTGCTGCTGGTGAATGAACTCCACCTGCACAACAACCGGATCGAAGCGCTGATAGATCAGCTTTACGGCATCAATCGCAACATCATGGCGATCAATTCCGGCATGGTAAAACTGGCCGATGCCGCCCGCATCAACCGCCGCGAATTCATCGACGAATATCAGGGCTATGAGCTGGACCCAAGCTGGGCCGACCGCATGGCTGCCAAATCGGGGCGCGGCTGGCAGGCCCTGATGGAAAAATCCCGCGACAAAGTGGAAGAGTTGCGCAATGACATGGCCCGCGTTGGCCAATATGTCGGCGTCGACATTTCAGAATTCCGCCGCATCGTCAATCAGGTGCAAAAGGGCGAAAAAGAAGCGCGTCAGGCCAAAAAGGAAATGGTCGAGGCGAACCTGCGTCTGGTCATCTCCATCGCCAAAAAATACACCAACCGCGGCCTGCAATTCCTTGATCTTATTCAGGAAGGCAATATCGGCCTGATGAAAGCCGTCGATAAATTTGAATATCGCCGCGGCTATAAATTCTCCACCTACGCCACATGGTGGATCAGGCAGGCGATCACCCGGTCCATCGCGGATCAGGCCCGCACCATCCGTATCCCCGTGCATATGATCGAGACGATCAACAAGCTGGTCCGCACCGGCCGCCAGATGCTGCACGAAATCGGCCGCGAACCGACGCCGGAAGAATTGGCCGAAAAGCTGCAAATGCCGCTGGAAAAGGTCCGCAAGGTGATGAAAATCGCCAAGGAACCAATCAGCTTGGAAACCCCGATTGGGGATGAGGAAGACAGCCAGCTTGGCGATTTCATCGAAGACAAAAACGCGATCCTGCCGCTGGAATCTGCCATTCAGGAAAACCTGAAAGAAACCACCACGCGGGTTTTGGCCAGCCTGACGCCGCGCGAAGAACGCGTTCTGCGGATGCGCTTTGGCATTGGGATGAATACCGATCATACGCTGGAAGAAGTGGGGCAGCAGTTTTCTGTGACCCGCGAACGGATCCGGCAGATCGAGGCAAAGGCGCTGCGGAAGCTGAAGCATCCGAGCAGAAGTAGGAAGTTAAGGAGTTTCCTGGATCAGTGAGGATAATTTGGAATGCAGAGCTCATGCAATACGCAAGCAAGGCGGTCATCATATGGGACTTGAAATGGGGTCCCCTTGGCTTGTGGCGGTGGTGTTAAGCGAAGATAATCATGTAGTGATCTTTCAGGATAACTTTACCGGAGCCGGCTTTGAAAGGGTCCGTAAGGTTATTCGAGACGAGCCAGGGTCGTTTTCAGCGGTCATGGGAAAAAATAGACAGTTGGCGCGCCAGCGGGATGGGACTCTTTTTCAACCAATGTTAGCTATGAAAGGCAAAAATTCCGGTACGCCTGCCAATAGAGGCCACTCATCCTATATGATCGCCTGCGAGTTACTGCAAGAAGCGCCGTATCCGCTTGCCAGTGTGGAGTCTACCAAGACTTGGATTGCTGACACTGTAAAATGGAATAGTGTAGCACTTGTCGCCGTGGTACTGTTATTTTTATTGGTTGGCTGAGGCGTTATAGCCTGCGAAATGGCTGAACCAAGCGTAGGCCGGGGTTTCGCCGCCCTTAAATTTCTACCAATTCCACCAAACTCAGCGGCATCGCCGCCTTCCCGCATCCCTCCAGATGAAACGGAATAGCCTCCGCCAGCGCGGCCCTTACCTTTGCAATGCTCGGCCCCGCCACCACGCAACCCGGCAAATCTGGCACATCGCAGTAAACGTAGGGTGCGTGATTTCACGCACCGTCCCCACCACTGCTCCAAACGATGTGTGAAATCAAGCACCAGATACTTTCACTCCAACTTCTCTGCAATCCACATCTTGATCAACGACTGCCGCGTCACGCCAAGATGCGCCGCCCGCTTGTCCAGCCCCTGCACCATCCACATCGGAAAGTCGACATTCACGCGTTTGGCCTCTTGCCCGGGGCGGGTCATTTTGGACCAGTCCACCAGATGGGAAATGTCTTCGACCGCTTCAAACAGCGCATCAAACTCTTCAGCTTTCATAGTTTTGCCTTTCATCGTCCCGTGCCCGGCACACCGAAATGATCCGAATTCGTAGTCCGCTCCAAGTGAACACGGCAGACCATAGCTTGTCACCGATTTCGCCAATCATCATAAACCAATCCTCATCCGAAAAGATCAGCGGCACCAACGCCCGATCCTCATCCGCCCAAATCCCCCGCGCTTGGACAAAGTCCAAACCATGCTTTTCCTTGTTGGCAGCACTTTTGTCAGGATCGAATCCAAACTCCATGTCGTAATTTAGTATAGAAAAAGCACCTTTTCAATCCTTATTGGCTATAATTCCGCCACCCAACCCCACCTTGACTCTCCGTACGCAATCACGTACACAAATCCCATGAAAACCCTCTCCTCCACTGAACTTCGCGCCAATCTTTCCGCTGTCATGGACCGCGTGAATGATGATCATGAGCCCGTCATCGTGCACCGTGCCAAGGGAAAGCCCGTGGTTATGGTATCGCTAGAGGATTGGGCCAGTATGGATGAGACAACTTATTTGCTGTCCAGCCCAGAAAACGCGCGGATATTGCGCGAGGGGATTGCCGCATTGAACGCTGGTAAAGGCATCTCGCGCGAATTGATCGAGGAATGAACCTGACCTTCTGGGACAGGGCTTGGGAACATTATCTTTTTTGGCAGGAAACAGACAAAGCGACCCACCGCAAAATCAACGCCCTGATCAAGGAATGCCTGCGCCATCCGTTCGAAGGCACGGGTAAGCCCGAACCGCTGAAAGGCGACCTTTCCGGCTTCTGGTCGCGCCGCATCGACCGTGAACACCGCCTTGTCTACCGGGTGACGCCGCTGGCGTTGGAAATTCTGTCCTGCCGGTACCACTACGGCTAACCCCCGACTCACCTCATTGCGTGTTACGCTCGCCCCACTTTGTCGCAAGCGGGGGAGGATACCATGACCGCGATGAATGTGGTGCATATGCGGGTAAAACCGGGGATGGAGGCCGAATTTGTGCGCCTTCACAATGACTTCGATCTGAAAGCGATGCCAGGGGGCCGCAATACCTGGTTGGTCAAATCGGGCGAGCGCAGCTTTGTTGTGGTTGGCGAATGGGACAATATGGCCGCCATGGCCGCAGCACGCCCCGCGATGATCGCGAGCCTCGATAAATTGCGCCCAATCCTCGAAGACCTCGGTGGTGGGCGCGGGGTGACAGAGCCTTGGTCAGGCGATGTGACGCTGCACCTGAAGGGATAAGGCCGGGTTTGGTGTGAAAGACGGGTCGGGCGGGGGTGTCACTGACTGTCGCCGCATGCCCAATCGGGGTGCCCCACTGTGGCGCGCGTCAGGCCTTGCGCAATAGCCGCGTCATTGCGGCAAGGACGGCCCAGAACCACTGACCACAGCGCCGCCGAGGCGAACGTCAAAGTTAAAACCCGCCCGTTACCAAAGTGCAGAAAAGCACTTGCGGCGGCAGTTGTTTGCGATGTCCGAAACTCGCCAGACATGCAAAGGAAAGTGTTAATTTCCCCTAAATGCAAACCATACTATACAGCAATTACAGGAACTTAAGTGCCGTAACACGTGTGATACGCCCGCCAAGCCTACTTCGGTTCCATCGTCGCCGGCGCCCCGCCTTCAAACCGATTTCCGTTCCGATAATCACAGGCCACCTCCTGCATCTGAAGATGAAGCCCACCTCCCGTATAGGGGTGCGCGCGGGCCAGATCTTCGTCAAACTCGATCCCCAAGCCGGGGGCATCAGATGGGATGATATAGCCGTCTTCCCATTTGATGGAATTCTTGATCAGCGCCAGATGAAACGCACCGCCGGTTTCAATCGTCTCGGCGATCAACAGGTTCGGGATCGAGGCCGCGAAATGAATATTCGCCGCCCATTCCACCGGTCCGGCATAAAGATGCGGGGCCATTTCGGCGTTGAAAACTTCGGCCATCGCCGCGATTTTCTTGGCCTCCCAAATCCCCCCAACCCGGCCAAGTGCTGGCTGTAAAATCTTCACCCCGCCATGGCGAAGAAGGGCGCCAAATTCGGCTTTCGTGGTCAACCGTTCCCCCGTCGCCAGCGGGATCGAGACGTGTTTCGCGATTTCGGCGAATTCCAGCAGATTATCCGGCGGGCAGGGTTCTTCATACCAAAGCGGGTTGAACGGCTCTATCGCCTTGCCCATCCTGATTGCACCGGGCGTCGTAAACTGACCATGCGTGCCAAACAAAAGATCGGCGCGGTCGCCCACTGCCTCGCGGATGGCTTTGCAAAAGGCAACCGACCGCGTGATATCAGACATCGCAGGCTCGTGCCCGCCGCGGACAGTATAGGGGCCGGCGGGATCGAATTTCACCGCCGTAAAACCCATGTTTACAAAGCGCAGCGCGGCTTCGGCGGCGGCGTCGGGATCGACCCAGAATTCGGGGCTTTCCTTGCCGGGTTCGGGGTAAAGATAGGTGTAAGACCGGATGCGGTCGTTCATCTTGCCACCCAGCAGTGCCCAAACCGGGCGGCCCCTGGCTTTGCCAAGGATATCCCAGCAGGCAATCTCCAACCCCGAAAACGCACCCATCACGGTGGGGTCGGGCCGCTGGGTGAAGCCGGAAGAATAGGCCCGCCGGTACATCCATTCGATGTTCTCGGGGGACTGGCCTTCCATGTGGCGGGAAAAAACATCCTCGATGACTGCGATCATGGCCTTGGGGCCAACGGCAGAGGCATAGCATTCGCCGTAGCCCACGATGCCATTGTCGGTTGTCAGTTTGGTAAAGATCCAATAGCGCCCGCCCCAGCCGGGGGCTGGCGGGGCTACCACGAAAATCTCCAGGTCTTTCAGGCGCATGACTGGCGTCCTTTATTGTATTGAGCGGGGGTCACACCCCGTCGCCGGTTGGTTCTTGAACCAATGGCGAACCACCGGCAACCCCAAGTGGGATAGTTACACGAAATTGAATGGTTATGGATTGTCAGGCACGGCTGCGCGCGGGCCGCCGACATGCAGGATGACGCAAATGAGCATCATGGCAGCGGCAAGAAGGAATGGCGCACCGGGGGAATAGACCGGGGCCGTGGTGCTGGTGAAGACCGAAAATGTGGCGGTCATGATCATCGGAGAGGTGATCATCGCAAGCGCGTTGAGGCTGGACAGAACCCCCTGCAATTCGCCTTGAGCATTTGCTGGGGCGGCGCGTGACAGGATGGATTGCAACGCTGGGGTAACAACACCGCCCAGCGCCGTCAGAGGTGTGATCATCAGGGCAAGGGGCCCAGAGGTGACAAGGCCAAGGGCGGCAAGCGTCGTGAAATCCACCCACATGCCGTAATGCGCGGCGCGGTGTTCGCCAAAGCGCTTGATCAGGGGCCCGACCAGCAGGGCTTGGCCAAGTGCGAAAGAAATGCCGTAAACCGCCAGCGAAATGCCGACCATGCGGCTGTCCCAATCAAACCGCGCCTGTCCGTAATAGGCCCAGATCGCCGGGTAGACGTTCATTGCGATGCCAAGCACCAGAAAGCAGATCAACGGGCGCTTAAGCCCGGGCAGGCGGCCAACCGCACGCAATGCCCCCAGCGGGTTGGCGCGGGCCAGGCTGAACGGACGGCGGGTGGCGTCAGTTACGGTTTCGGGCAGGATGAAAGCGCCGAAGATCAGGTTGGCCCCGGCAAGGATGGCTGCGGCATAAAACGGTGCGCGCAGGTCAATGGTGGAGAGCAGCCCGCCGATCAGCGGCCCCAGCACAAAGCCTATCCCAAAGCAGGCCCCGATCAGGCCAAAGCGGCGGCCGCGATCCTCGGGTGGGGTGATGTCGGCGATGAAAGCGGTGGCGGTGGAATAGGTGGCGGCGGCAATGCCCGCGATGATGCGGGCCACCAGCAAAAGCCAGATGGTAGAGGCGGTGGCCAGCACGATGTAATCGACCGCCATGATGGCAAGGGACATCAACAAAACCGGACGGCGGCCATAGCGATCGGACAGCGAGCCTACAATAGGGCCGAACAGAAACTGCATGACCGCGAAAGAGGTGGACAAAAGACCGCCCCAGATCGCCGCCCTGGCAAGTGTGCCGCCTGTCACTTGTTCCAAGAGGTCTGGCATCACCGGAAAAATCAGGCCGATGCCGATGGCATCCAGCGTCACGGTGAACAGAATAAAAGCCAGCGCGAGACGCGGGGCTGCGGGTGCGGGGGTGACAGCGTCAGACATGGCCGATTTCTTTCAGGAATGTGGTCAGGGCATCGGCATAAGCCTGCGGGCGTTCAACAAAGGGCAGGTGGCCGCCGCCCCGGATCAACGCAAATCGGCTGCCGGGGATCAGATCAGCGGTTTCGCGCACAAGGTCCGGCGGAGTGATGCCGTCTTCGGAGCCTGCAATGGCGAGGGTGGGCAGGCGCAGGCTGGCGGTGGGCGTGTAAAAGTCGGTGCCTGCGATGGCGGCGGCGCAGCCGAGATACCCTTCGGCACTGCCATTGCGCATCACGTTTTGCCAAGCTGCGATGCCGGGCGTCGCGCGGAAGGCGCGAGAGAACATTCGCTGCGTTGTGGACGCGGTGATCGCGTCAAGGCCACCGGCGCGCACCGCAGCAATCCGGTCTTGCCAAAGGCTTTGCGTGCCAATTTTGGCGGCGGTGTTGGACAGCACCAGCGCGCGCACCAGATCAAGGCGCTTGATAGCCAGCCCCTGCGCCACCAAGCCACCCATCGACAGGCCAAGAAAAACGCAATCACGAATGGCCAGATGATCCAGCAGGCGCTCGGCATCGCTGATCAGGGCGCCCATCGAATAGGGCGCGGGTGGCGCGTCTGATCCGCCATGGCCGCGGTGATCATAGCGCAGAATACGCAGGCCGGGCGCAAGCAGGGGGATGACATGATCCCAGATCGCAAGGTTGGTGCCCAGTGCATGGGTCAGCACCAGCACCGGGCCATTGGGCGCGCCATCAAGGCGGTACTTCAGCCGAAGATCGGGAAGGTACGCCAGCGGCATTCAGATTTCCACGCCAAGACAGTGTGCAAAGACATCTGGATCGACATTGCCACCGGTGGCCACGACGATCACCGCGTCACCTTTGAGCTGATCACGCCGGAACAAGGCAGCGGCAAGGGCCACAGCGCCCCCCGGTTCCAACACCAGTTTCAGGCGCGCAAATGCAACGGCGACGGCCTGCATAGCCTCGGTGTCAGTCACCACAAGGCCGGGGCCGCAGAGGCGCTGCAGAATGGGAAAGGTAATCTCACCGGGTTGCGGGGTGATGATGGCATCGCAGATTGAACCGGACTGGGCCAGGTTGCGCTGAATTTGGCCGGATGCAAGGCTGCGCGTTACATCGTCAAACCCGGCGGGCTCGCAGGGGCGCGCGCGCAGACCCGGCGCTTTCGCCTTTAGCGCCAAGGCGATGCCAGATGTCAGACCACCGCCCCCGCAACAGACAAGCACATCGGCATGGGTGATGCCTTCATGGGCGGCTTGGGTGGCAATTTCCAGCCCGGTGGTGCCTTGACCGGCAATCACTTGGTGGTCGTCATAGGGTTTGATCAGGGTCAGGCGGCGTTCGGCGGAAAGGCTGGCCCCTATCGCATCGCGGTCGTCATGGGCGCGGTCATAAAGCACCACTTCAGCCGACAGCGCGCGGGTATTTTCGATCTTCATGCGCGGTGCATCGGCGGGCATGATGATGACGGCCGGCACAGAGTGCAGCTTTGCCGCAAGCGCCACGCCTTGGGCATGGTTGCCAGAGGAAAATGCAATCACACCGCGTTTGCGTTGTTCGGGGGGCAGGGCGGAGACGGCAGCCCAGCCACCGCGAAACTTGAACGATCCGGTATGTTGCAGACATTCGGCCTTCACAAAAACCCGTCTGCCCGCGATATCATCAAGGAAAGGCGATGACAAAAACGGGGTCACCCGGACCCGGCCCGCCAAGCGCGCGGCAGCGGCCTCGATCATCGAAATATCGGTCATTGCAAAGCTTTCAGAAACACATCGATCACCGTCAGGCTTTCGGGTTCATCAAGGAAGGGAATGTGCGCGCGATCCGGCACGCTTGCAAAGATCATATCCGGGCGGCGACGGCGCATTTCATTGGCGGTGTCAGCCGACAAAAGGTCAGAATTTTCGCCCCGGATCAAGGCAATAGGCAAACCCGCCAGCGCATCGAACAGCGGCCAAAGATCAACTGACGGGCCATCGAAGGCTTTAAGGAACGCGTCACGCAACGCTGGGTCATAGGGGATTTTCAAACCAGTTTCGGTTTCAATGGCGTGTTTTTGCGCCTCGGACAGCCAGCGACTGTCGGGTACATTGGCAAAATCGGGCAGAAACTTGGCATAGGCCTCGGCTAGTGCGGCATGGTTATTTTGCGTCGGGTTGCGGCCGACATAGGCCATGATGCGGTCCAACCCTGCGGGATCAATCACGGGGCCGACATCGTTCAGGCACAGGCCCATCAGGCGCGGTTTGGCCAGTGCTGTCAGCACCATGCCGATCAACCCGCCGCGCGATGTGCCAAGCACGGCAAAGCGGTCTATCGCCAGATGATCCATCAGGGCCAGCGCATCATCAGCTTCTTGCCGAACGGTGTAGGTATCGGCGCCGGTCCAGGTGGATGCACCGCGCCCCCGGTAATCCATCCGGATCACCCGGCAGGGGGGAAGATGCGGCAACAGATAGTCAAAATCGGCCATGCTGCGGGTCAGGCCAGCAAGGCACAGCAGGGGCTGGCCTGCGCCATGATCGTCATAGGCCAGCCGCGCGCCGTCCGGTGTCGCGAAAAATTCCGTCATCTGATGCCCCCTTCGCCTGCAAGGTGGCACAGGCAAATCGGCGGCGAAAGGGGGCGTGGCATAAGGGGCGCTTGAAGGCAGGCGCATCTGCGCTTAAACGCTTTGGCGAAACCAAGGGCGGGCATAATGGCATCGGATACCGACAAAGACCGGGCAGCATCAAAACAGGT
The DNA here is from genome assembly GCA_031413495.1 of Pseudorhodobacter sp. Lineage (GTDB taxonomy): Bacteria > Pseudomonadota > Alphaproteobacteria > Rhodobacterales > Rhodobacteraceae > JACMNW01. The sequence goes on from JANOFE010000096.1 coordinate 12,360, forward strand.
GGGCGCGTTGCGCGGTCTGCTGCCGTTTCTGACGCCGTACCGGAAAATCAGTGCCATGGCGCTGGGAGCCTTGGTGTTGACGGCGGCGGTATCGCTGGTACTGCCGCTGGCTGTGCGCCGGGTGATTGATGGGTTCAACGCCGACAATGCCGTGTTGCTGGATCAGTATTTTGCTGCAGCCTTGGGAATAGCCGCCCTTTTGGCGCTGGGCACGGGGTTGCGGTATTACCTTGTGACCCGGCTGGGCGAACGTGTGGTTGCCGACATTCGGCGTGCCTTGTTTGACCGGGTGATGGCGATGAGCCCCGCTTTTTTTGAACGTATCCTGACCGGCGAGGTTCTAAGCCGTCTGACCACCGATACCACGCTGATTTTGTCGGTGATCGGATCATCGGTATCGGTCGCTCTGCGCAACATATTGATATTGCTTGGTGGATTGGTGTTGCTGATGCTGACATCTGCCAAGCTGACCGGTCTTGTATTGCTGATCGTGCCCGCAGTTGTGGTGCCGATCATTGTCTTGGGGCGGCGCTTGCGCAGGCTGTCACGCGAAAACCAGGATTGGATTGCCAATTCGTCGGGGTCGGCATCAGAAGCGCTGTCATCGGTGCAAACCGTTCAGGCCTTTACCCATGAGACGCGCACCAAGGCGGCTTTTGCCGAGGTGACCGAAAAGGCCTTTGCATCGGCGCAGGCGCGTATCAAAACGCGGTCCGTTCTGACCATGATCATCATTTTTCTGACGTTCAGCGGCATTGTCGGTGTGCTGTGGATCGGCGCGCGTGATGTGCGTGCAGGTACCATGAGCCCGGGGGAATTGGTGCAATTCCTGATCTATGCGGTGATGGTCGCGGGGTCTGTCGGGGCGTTGTCTGAAATCTGGGGCGAATTGCAGCGTGCTGCAGGGGCGACGGAGCGCTTGGTGGAACTGCTGGGCACCAAGGACAACGTCCGCGACCCGGCAGCGCCAAAGACACTGCCGCGTCCGGTGCGGGGTGAAATTACGTTTGACGATGTGCACTTTAACTATCCCGCGCGGCCAAGCATTTCTGCATTGGACGGGGTTTCATTGCATGTGGCCCCCGGCGAGACAGTGGCGCTTGTTGGGCCGTCTGGCGCAGGTAAAACCACGATCCTGCAACTTCTGATGCGGTTCTACGATCCGCAATCGGGGGTTATCCAGCTGGATGGTTTTGATTTGCGCGATATGGCGCGGGATGATTTCCGGCGCAGCCTTGCAATGGTGCCGCAAGACCCGGTGATTTTTGCTGCTTCTGCGCGTGAAAACATCCGCTTCGGGCGGCCAGAGGCCACCGATGCCGAGGTGGAAGCCGCCGCACTTGCCGCCTCAGCCCATAAATTCCTGACCGCCCTGCCCGAAGGCTATGACACCTGGTTGGGGGAGCGTGGCGTGATGCTGTCGGGCGGGCAAAAGCAGCGGGTCGCCATCGCACGCGCCATTTTGCGCGATGCGGCGGTCTTGTTGCTGGATGAGGCGACATCTGCCCTGGATGCCGAAAGCGAGCGCGATGTGCAGGCGGCGGTCGAGGCCCTGTCCAAAGGCCGTACGACGCTGGTGGTGGCACATAGGCTGGCCACGGTGAAACGCGCTGACCGGATATTTGTTTTTGATCAGGGCCGCATCGTTGCCACGGGCACGCATGACGCGTTGGTGGCCGAAGGCGGGCTTTATGCCCGTCTTGCCCGGCTGCAATTCACCGATGGGCAAATATAGGCGCAACTTTAGGGGGAAATCGGCCAACTTATTCCCCCTTACACGTAAATCGCTGCAAAATCTGGTGACGTGGCGTAGCATTGCCACGCAATGCTTGTCTCAAACTCCAATCCAATCCATCCTGAGGGTGGAGAAAATACCTGTGGGCAATAACGCGGGATTTTGGGGGGAGAACGACCATGGCGAAATTCACAACACGCGAAAGCGTGCTGGCGATTGAGGCACAAGGCGCTTGGGGCACATTCGATGTGGCCAACAGCATCTACCAATTGCTAAACCGCACCAAGGCCGCGCATGGCGCGAAAGATGCGGTAAGTTTCCAGCTGACATCAGGACCAAAAGACCGCAGCGAAACCCTGTCGTGGAACGCCCTGCACGGGCGTGTGACCCAAGCGGCAAACCTGTTCAGGTCGTTGGGGGTGGGGGAAAAAGACGTGGTGGCCTATGTGCTGCCAAATGCGATGGAAACGGTGGTCACCCTTCTGGGTGGGGCCGTGGCGGGCATTGTGACGCCGATCAACCCGTTGATGGAACCTGATCAGATCGCGTCGATCCTGCGTGAGACGAAGGCAAAGGTTGTTGTCACATTGCGGTCCTTTCCAAAGACCGAATTGGCACAGCGCGTGGCCGAAGCCGTGCGTCTGGCCCCGAATGTGACAACCGTGCTGGAGGTGGACCTGAACCGTTACCTCGCGCCGCCGAAATCTTGGATCGTGCCGCTAGTGCGCCCGAAAAACCCGGTGCAGCATTCTGCCGCTGTGATGAATTTCAACGCCGAATGCGCGCGGCAACCCAGCGATAAGCTGACGTTCCAAGATGTTACGATAGACCGGGTCGCCGCTTATTTCCATACCGGCGGCACAACAGGTATGCCAAAAGTAGCACAACACCGGGTGTCTGGCATGATCTATCAGGGCTGGGCGGGCGGCAATCTGATCTTCACCGCGTCCGATGTGGTGATCTGCCCGCTGCCGCTGTTCCATGTTTTTGCCGCCTATCCGATCCTGATGTCGATGGCCACCTGCGGCGGGCATGTGGTTTTCCCAACCCCGGCGGGCTATCGCGGCGAAGGCGTGTTCGATAATTTTTGGGCGCTGATCGAACGCTGGAAGGTCAGCTATATGATCACCGTCCCCACCGCCCTTGCCGCCCTGCTGCAACGCCCGATCAATGCAAATGTCAGCAGCCTGCGAGGGGCGATTTCGGGGTCTTCGCCACTGCCGCTTGAACTTTACCGCCGCTTTGAAAAGGCGACGGGCGTGCAGATCATCGAAGGTTACGGTCTGACCGAATGCACCTGTCTTGTGTCGTGCAACCCGGCGGACGGTGCCAAGAAAATCGGGTCTGTCGGGCTGGTGCTGCCCTATAGCCAAGTGCGCATCCTGCATCTGGATGCCGCGGGTGCCGTCACCCGCGACTGCGGCGTCGATGAGGTGGGTGAGATTTGCATCGCCAACCCCGGCGTGAATGCCGGGGCCACCTATACCGAGCCCGACAAGAACAAGGGCCTTTATGTGGAGGATCGCTATCTGCGGTCCGGTGATCTGGGGCGGCTTGACAGCGATGGCTATCTGTTCATTACGGGCCGTGCCAAGGATCTGATCATCCGGGGCGGCCACAACATTGACCCCGCCCTGATTGAAGAGGCGTTGATGGGGCATCCCTCTGTTGCCTTTGCCGGGGCCATTGGTCAACCCGACGCCCATGCCGGTGAATTGCCCTGTGCCTATGTGGAATTGGTGAAGGACGCGACCACAAGCGTGGATGATCTATTGGCCTTTGCCGCCGAGCATATTCAGGAACGCGCAGCGGTGCCGAAACACATCGAAGTGCTGGCAGAACTGCCGAAAACTGCGGTGGGCAAGATTTTCAAACCCGATCTGCGCCGCAAGGCCATTGCACGCGTCTATGATGCTGCCCTTGCCGAGGCTGGTTTACCCGCCGTGGTGCAGCGGGTGATTGAGGATAAAAAGCGCGGATTGGTGGCGCAACTGCACAAATCAGGCGTGGTGGATGATCCGGCGGTGACGGCGGTTTTGGGCACGTTCATCACCCCGTGGGAATGGGATCAGCCCGCGACCACGACCTAAGACGACTGATCTGCGGTATCCATCCAGATTGTCACCGGGCCATCGTTGATCAGGCTGACCGCCATATCCGCGCCAAAAACACCGTTTGCGGTGGCTATGCCTTCGGCTGCCATCAAGGCAGTGAAATGATCGTAAAGCCGTTTCGCTTCGTCCGGTTTGGCGGCGCTGGAAAAGCCGGGCCGATTGCCGCGCAGATCGGCGGCGAGGGTAAACTGGCTGACGATCAACGCCGCCCCGCCGGTATCACGCACCGACAGGTTCATTTTGCCCCCATCGTCGCGAAAGATGCGCAGCTTGGCGATTTTGGTGGCAAGAGTTTGCGCTTGGGCATCCGTATCGCCGCCCATCGCACAGATCAGGACCATGAGGCCGGGGCCAATTTGCCCCACGATATTGCCGTCAACCTGAACAGATGCCGCACTGACCCGCTGGATCAGGGCCCGCATGGTTTATAGGCCCTCACAATTCATGGGCCCAAGGCGGGTTTGCGCCGGGGCGCGAACAGGTGATCGCTGCAGCACGTGTGCCAAGCGACAGGGCGCTGCGCAGGGCATCGTCGGACAGGTTTGCAACCTGCGCTTTTGACAAAAGACCGTCCCGGTCGAGCGACGCAAGAAAGCCCGCATTAAAGGTGTCGCCCGCGCCAACCGTATCGGCGACCGTGATCTTTGGTGCGGCCACTTGCACAGACCCGCGCGCGGTATAGGCCGTGGCACCTTTCGATCCTTCCGTCACCAGCACAACCTTCGCTCCCTTGTCCAGAATGGCCTGCGGATCGGTTTTGCCATACAGCCATTCACTGTCTTCATCCGACAGTTTCACGATATCGGAAAGCCCGATCATCCGGTCGATCCGCGCGGTATAAGCAGCGCGGTCACGCACGAAACTTGGCCGCACATTAGGATCTATCATCGTAACCCGGGTCTGCGCTTCGCGCAAAAGCAGCGCCTCCAGTGCTGTGCCGCAGGGTTCGACTGCAAGCCAAATCCCACCCGTGAAATAGGCTTTGATGGTGTTCGGCAGGGTCGGCATATCGGCGGGGGTCATCATCCGCCCGGCGGTGTTTTCGTCATAGAAGAAATAGCTCGCATGGCCGTTGGTCAGCTTGACAAAGGCCAGCGTGGTCGGGCGGTCTGACTGAACCGCATGATCAAGATTGACGTTCGATGCCTTCAACGTGTCGCGCAGAACATCGCCCATAAGGTCGCTTGAAAGTCCGGTCAGAAACGCAGATGCCGACCCCAGCCGCCCCAGCGCAATCGCCGTATTCATCACAGCACCGCCCGCGTAGGGGGCAAAGGATGCTTCACCTTGCGTGCTGGTGCGGGGCAACATGTCGATCAGGGCTTCGCCAACGCTTAGAATCATGGATGTATCCTCTGACCAAATTTTTCCCAGCATAGCGGAACCAGTCCCGTTACCGCAAACAGTCGTCCGTCAGTCGGTAAAATAGCGTGCCAGATGTGCGCGAACCCGGTCTAAGGGGGTAGCCCCTGACATATCCGGCACAAAGGGTTGCCCGGTGATCGCCTCATACGCCGCAATATAGGTGCGGCTGGTGGCGTCGATCATGTCTGCAGGGATGTCTGGAATAGGGTCCCTGTAGGGATCGCATCTGGCGGCAACCCAGGCCCGGATCACGTCTTTGTCGAAGGAAGGTGGACGGGTCCCCGCCTCGAATGCCGCGCCATATCCGGCGGCGATCCAATAGCGGGAACTGTCGGGCGTGTGGATTTCATCTGCGATCAGAATATTGCCGGACGCATCGGTTCCGAATTCGTACTTTGTATCAGACAGGATCAGGCCGCGCTCTGCCGCCATCTTTTGGCCCCGCGCGAACAGAGCGAGCGATTTGGCCGACACATCATCCCATTGGGCAGGGGTCAGCAGGCCGGTTTTGATGATTTCATCCGCCGTCAAAGGTTCATCATGGCCGCCGTCGAAGGCTTTGGTTGTGGGGGTGATGATGGCGGCAGGCAGGGCCTGATTGTCACGCAGGCCGTCCGGGAAAATATGGCCATACATGGCGCGCTGCCCGGCCTTATACTGCGTCAGGATCGAGGTTCCGGTGGTGCCCGCGAGATAGCCGCGCACGACGATTTCGACCGGAAGGATCGTCAGATGCTGGCCGATCACCACATTCGGGTCGGGGTAGGAGATCACATGATTGGCGCAGATATCGGCGGTCTTGTCGAACCAGAACCGGGCCACTTGCGTCAGGACCTGCCCTTTGAACGGGATCGCGGCGAGGATGCGGTCGAAGGCGGAAATCCGGTCGGATGAAATGAGGATTCTTCGCGGGCCGTGGCCTGCCGAGGCGGGCAGATCGTAGCAATCGCGGACCTTGCCGAAATAGGGGTTCGGAAGTTCCGCAATATGGGCGTGATCTAGAATGCGGGTCAGGGTGGGCATTTTGGCCTCCGAAGGACGCGTCTCTATCGGATGGGGGAGGGGAGGAGTCAACCGGGTGTGTTACTGGGGGGTAACACGCGTGTTATGAGTAGTAAGTAGTTGATATTGATGTTGTAAATTGGTTTTATTAAGGAGTTGTTAGGGGTTTGGAGTGCGGGCGGCAAGGGGTTGTTGTTTGATTTTTAATCCGTCACGGCGCGGGGTTTACAGCGCAGGTCGCGAGGTGAACCCCGCCCTACGGTTCGCTAAAGCCTTCGACGATCACGGCATCTGCGGTTGAGAATGCCAATCTCACGGCCTTTGCCGACTGGTTTTCCAAACTGTTATAGCAATCCATCGCCACTTGCAGGCTTTCAAATTCTATAACGATTGTCCGCGTTTTCAGCGCACCGACAAGGGAATGTTGCTCGCCGCCACGTATAATGAACTTGCCGCCAAAGCGGGTAAATGCGTCTTCTTCGATGTCCTTGTAAAGCGCATAACGCTGCAGATCGGTGACATTAATATGGGCGATTATATAGCCCTTTGGCGGATGGTCCGGGTGATTTGACTGGGGACCAGTGTCCGCAGCCAAAGAGCTGGGTGGGAATTGACGGGAAGCGTTCATCGTCTTTGACCTGTTGATTGCGGTACTGTTGCGGGGACATGACCTTGAGACGCAGGCCGCGCGATCTGCATGCAAGAACGACGCAGTGGGACGGGGGATGGTTCCAAGTGACGTTGGGTCGAGACGCAGCGGCCGTATCCGGCGGGGGAGGGCAAGCGGTTGCGGGTGGAGTTTGTGTGAGGGGGGCTATGGACATTCATGATGTGTTTAAGTTGCTGTTATTTGGCGTTCGCTAATCTCTGCCTTCCATCAACACTTTGTTATTATCCTTGTGTAAAGTTATCAAAATGATAAATGCTAGCCAAGAAGAATGGAATCGGAAGAAGAATGGCTGATCCTGTACAACCGTGGAATCCAGGTGATGCAACCCAGATAATAAATCGAATCGTTCGTGATCCAAACTGTCTTTTTTCTTACACGGTGCACGTGAAAGAGCGCATGGCAGAGCGAAACATAATCATGTCAGACTTGCTGTTTGCACTGAAAAATGGGTTTGTATATGTGGTCCCAACCGATGCAGATCAGTCAACTATACAGGGTTACTATAAGTACAAAGTCGAGTGTCAAACGCCCAATTCGGGCTCACGAACACTACGTGTTGTAGCTGTACCAGACAATAAATCGTGTCAGATCAAAATCATAACAATAATGTGGCGCGATGAATCATGAAGGAGAAAATGATGGGTGCGTATCACTATACGGAGTGCGGCCTAGACAATGTGTTCATAGAAGGAATGGCCGAAGTACATGATCATGCAAGTGAAGAAACACTTGAGATCCATGCAATCGGCTTGCTCCATGCAGCTATAGCAGAAGGAATCGTAATGCTGCCATCGAAGATGTCAGGCAAAGAATTGCGCTTCCTTCGAACAGAAATGGGGCTAACCCAAGAAAAACTTGCTGATGTCCTGAAAGTTACATTGCTAACTGTAAGCCGCTGGGAACGCGAAGAGTCGCCGATAAAGGATACAGCAGAAATGCTTATCCGATTGATGGCTGTCGAACATCTTAGGCTGAAAGTAGAGCTCGACGTCGACACGGTTTCAGCAAAAGTTACCCGTGCCGCGCGGACGAATCCGATACGAATTGATGGTAGTGATCCTTCGCATTACCAACTAATGGCTGCATGAACAGCGCTAGGGTGCACAGGATGTGCACCCTACAGACAGTACGCCATCACCGCAACCAATCCGGCCTTGGCAGGCCCAGCGCTGTGGGATCATTCAGATAGATCGCCCCCACCACCACAATCGCCACGCCAATCACCGCAAAGGCAATCTTCCAGATCGAATAGGGGCGTTCGCCCTGCACTTCGGCGGTCTGGCCGTTGACCAGAAAGCGAAAACTTTTGCCATTGTATTTGTAGGCGGCCATCCAGATGGGCAGCAGGATGTGTTTGAATGTCTCGGCCCCGTAATCGGTGGTGAGGCTTTCAATGCGCTGCTCATCGCCGCCGATGTCGCGGGCGATGTCGTGCCGGATGACGACTTCCATCTTGCCCGCAGCCATGGTTTTGCCGTCAGCCAGACCGATGGTGTAGCCTTCGGCGCGGAAACCGGCGATGTAGTCGGGGCTGTAGGGTTGCAGTGCGCCCAAATCCCACGGGGTTAATTCATCCCCAAGCTTCTGCGGCAGGCTGGCAGAGGCCATGATGATCACATCATCAAAGCGGCGCACGACGGTGCCGGAAGCCGGGCTCCAACTGGTGCGGCGAACCTGTTCCTCGCGCTGTTCTGATTTGCCGTTGACGCGCACGGTGACGGTGCGGGTCTCATAGTAATGCTCGCCGCGCTGGCCGCGGTAGCGGGTCTGGGTGTCGGCGTCGAAGGTCCAGAACGGCACATAAATGCCGATCATGGCGCGGCCTTTGCGGGTGTATTCCAGCAAGCTGGACGGGGCGAACCAAAGGCTGCCCAACCAAGCCGTCAGCGCGTCATGGGCTTGGGGTTCGGTTAAGACGAAGGGGACCACGGCCTGCGGTTTGATCTGCCGGTGGGTGCCGGTATCCGCCACCACGGGAGAGGCGCAAAACGGGCAATCCATGGCGTGAATGGCCCCGTCAAATTGCACCTCTGCGCCGCAATTCGGGCATTTGGAGGTGCGGATGTCTTCCATCGCGGCTTGCGGCAGGTCGTTTTGCAGGCCGCGCTGCAGATCCATTTCGCCCAAGGCGCGCGACAGGGCGCGCGGGGTGGCGCGTTCGATATGCTGTTCGTTGCCGCAGTTGGGGCAGACAAGATCGGTCTGCCCCGGCGCGAAACGCAAGGACGAGCCGCATTTATCGCAAGGATAGCGGAATTCGGTGGGGGCTGTGGGCACGTCTTAGCCTTTTGGCGGCGGCGGCGGTGTTTGGGCAAGCAGCGCGTTCAGCGCGGTGGTGCCAGCGGCTTTCCAGCCGTCTTGACCTGCCGTCCAGACAAGGGTGGCGGCGGTCAGGGTGCTTTTTGTGGCCATTTGGGTCAGGGTATTTGTATCAAATGGGCCCGTGGTTTCGCCGTTTTGTGCAATGTGCCAAACCGGGTTTGCCGGGGCTGCGGGTGGGGAAGGTGGCGTTGGGGCGGCCCCCCATGGCCCGGCGTTTTGCGCCATGCCAAGGCCCATTGCGGCGCCCATGCCAGCGGCCATGGCACTGCCAGCGGCGGAATTTTCGGCGGACATGCCTTCGGCCGCGTTGAATTGCATGTATTTGTTCAGATCGCCGACGATGCCGATGGAGGTGCGTTTATCGAGGGCTTTCTCAACCTCCTCGGGCAGCGAGATGTTTTCGATGTAGAATTCAGGCAGCGTCAGGCCGTATTCGGCCACTTGCGGGGCGATGGCGGTGGACACCAGTTTGCCAAGGTCGGCAGTGTTGGCGGCCATGTCCAGAACCGGGATGCCAGAGGACGCAAGGCTGCGGGAAAATTCCTGCACGATGATATTGCGGATCTGAAAGCTGATCTCATCTGCGGTAAATTCTCCGTCGGTGCCGACGATTTCGGTCATGAACTTGCCGGGGTCAGAGACGCGCATCGAATAGGTGCCGTAGCTGCGCAGGCGGACCGGGCCGAATTCGGGATCGCGGCACATGATGGGGTTTTTGGTACCCCATTTTTGGTCGTTGAACCGGGTGGTGTTGACGAAGTAGATTTCCGATTTGAACGGCGATTGAAAGCCGTGATCCCAGTTTTGCAGGGTGGTCAGGATCGGCATGTTATTGGTTTCCAGGACATAAAGGCCGGGGCCGAAGACATCGGCAAGCTGGCCTTCGTGGATGAACACCGCCGATTGGCCTTCGCGCACGGTCAGTTTCGCGCCGTATTTGATGGCGTGGCCCTGGCGTTCAAACCGCCAGACCATGGTATCGCGGGTATCGTCGACCCAAGAGATGACGTCGATGAATTCACCGGTGAGAAAATCGAAGATCGACATGGGATAACTCCTCTACTTGCAAAAAGGGTCAGCTTTCGCCGCCCATGAATTGGGTGGCCAAAGCCTCGGCTACGGGGCGGGCTTGTTCGGCGGTCATGCCGGGGGATAGGCGGGCATCGTAAAGAATGCGCAACAGCAATTCATCGTGCGGGGTCAGCAGGGCGAATTCTTCGTTGTCATTAAAGATGGAGGGGCGCGCTTGTGGGCTGTCGTTGGCAAGGCCAAGGCCTTGGGCGATTTCTTCGTGCAGGCAGGACAGGCGCAAAAGATCGGGATGTTCGGCGCGGATCACCGCAAAGGCGCGGGTGTAGGTGCTGTTGGCCGCATCGGACTGCGCATAGACGAGGCAATAGGTGGACCGTGGCATGTTGATGATGCCCGCGAGGTCGGGAGCCGTCAGGCCGGGCAGGGCGGCGGAAGCGGCGGGGCCGATGGCCTGGCGTTCGTCTTCGTTCACGATGTTGACGATGAAATTGGGGTTTGCAGTGTCGAGGCGAATGG
>JANOFE010000097.1:0-26705 GCA_031413495.1 Pseudorhodobacter sp.
TTCACGGCGGTTGGCATCATGGTCGCGGAACATGCCCAGATAGCCGCCGCCTTGCTGGAACACAGCACCACCTTCATAGGGCAGAATTTGCAACCCGTGCTTGGTCAGGTCCAGATCGCGCATAATCTCTGGCCGGAACAGCGACGACACATAGGAGCAATTCGAATAGGTAAACCCCGGATACAGGCTGCGCGAAACCGCAGCACCCCCGACCCAATCATTCTTTTCCACCACGCAGACCTTCATCCCCGCCCGCGCGAGGTAACAGGCGGTAACCAGCCCGTTATGCCCTGCCCCGATGATTACGGCATCATAGGTCATCATCAGCCGCCGATATTGCCTTTGACAGCCATTAGCGCGGCCTCGCCATGCTCCAGCGTCAGATCAACAGCGGTTTCAACGGCGCGTAGGGTGTCGGTCAGACACGATGCCTCACGCCCGTGGGCTTCGCACATGAACCATGGCTCGCGGCTGTCGGGCTCCACGATCACGCCCAGATCGTGTAGGAAATACGCCATCTGATCGTAAAACGAATAATCCGAAGATTTCCACGCCCGGTAATTATCCGGCGGAGTTTCCGCAAAGAACAGCCCAAACATCGACGGATGCCCGGTATAGGAATGCACGATCCCGCGCGCGTTCAGGATGCTGGAAATACCCGCCTTCAACTGCGTGCCATAACTGGCCAGCGTCTCCAGTGCGGGCGTTTCATCCAAAATTCGCAAGCATTCCTCTGCCGCAGCTAAGCTAACCGAATGCGCGGTATAGGTGCCACCATGCGACGCCCCACCATACCGGAAAGACCGCATCACATCTTCGCGCCCGGCCACAAGGGCGATGGGGTAGCCATTGGCCACCGCCTTGGCGAAGGTGGTGATATCCGGCACCACGCCCATGATGCCCTGAATGCCACCCTTGCCGACGCGGAAACCTGATTTCACCTCGTCAATGATCAACATCACGCCGTATTCGGTGCACAGCCGCCGCGCCAGTTGCACATATTCCACCTGCGCCATGATCCCGCAGCAATTGCCTTGGATGGGTTCGATCAGCATCGCCGCCAACGTATTGCCATGCCGTTTGAAGGTATCCTCCAGCCGCTGGAAATCATTCATCGGCACCAGATGCGCCAGTTCCTTCAGGGTCTGTGGAATGCCCTTGCCGTAAGACACAACCTCGGGGTCGCGGTTTGATCCGGCGTCCCAGTCTTCCACATTCGCCATCCACATCGCGGCGTCGAACAACCCGTGATAACCGCCTTCTACCAGCAGATAAGAATCCCTCCCGGTGTGCGCGCGGGCAAGGCGCAGTGCTGCCATCACCGCCTCGGTTCCCGAATTGGAAAACCGCACCAGTTCCGCCGCAGGCACCATTTTGGCAATGCGGTCGGCCACGATCAACTCGCGCTCGGTCGAAAGCGCAAAAACACCCCCCACCTGCATGCCACGCATCGCCGCTGCATCCACCCGGTCATCGGCATAGCCAAGGATCGCGGGGCCATAACCCAGCCGGTAATCGACATAGGAATTGCCATCAATATCCCACGTCCGCCCGCCCTTGCCATGACTGACATAGATGGTGCGGTCGTCGCCCCAATAGCGAAACGTCGACGCCACCCCCAACGGCAGGCGTTTCACCGCGCGTTGAAACTGCGCGTTGGATTTGGTCAGGGTCCGGTGTGGCGGCGTCATCATTTTCAGGGCCTTCTTTGGCAGGATCGGCAATCTGGTTTGCCTCCCTTTCAGCGTCGCAGGGTTTTGACTGGTCTGTCAATCAGAATCCGCCGACTGCAAAGTTTTCGCTTTCCTCAGGCCTATGATGCCGTAAACAGGGCCTTCAAGTCTTGATAGGAAATGCCCTTGGACGACGCCGCCCAAAAGACCGATCCGCCCCGACGCAAGCAATCGCGCGATGCACGGCGCGTGCAACTGATGGATGCCACGATCGAGGTGCTGGCCCAGCGTGGCTTTGCCCGCACGACCCTGACAGAGGTGGCAAATCAGGCAGGGCTGTCACATGGCTTGGTCAATTTCCATTTCCAGACCAAGGAAAAACTGCTGACGGAAACGCTGCTGTATCTGGCCGAAGAATACCGTCAAAACTGGCTGACCGCCTTGAAAGCTGCGGGTCCGCACCCGGCACAACAGCTTGACGCACTGTTTCGCGCCGATTTTAACCTTGCCATCTGCACACCTGCTAAACTGTCCGCCTGGTGTTCCTTCTGGGGCGAGGCGCAAAGCCGCCCGATCTATCAGGAATGTTGCGGATCGAACGACCAGATTTACAACGATCAGATGGAAATGCTCTGTACCCAATTGCTGCAAGACTCCGGCAACGGCGGAAATCCGGCACGCACAGCGCGGGTCTTGCGGGTCACGACCGAAGGTGTCTGGCTAGACATGATGACGATGAATTCACCCTATGACCCGGCCGAGGCACTGGCCACGGTTTACTGCTGCGCAGCGGCGTTTTTCCCCAAGCATTTCAATGCCGACGGGCTGATCAAATAGGGCCTACTGCGTCGCCAGATCAAGCGACCCTTGCGCATCAGACTGCACCGCCAGATCAAGGACCTTTTGCAATGCCGCCCCGCGCGCAAAATCGGGCTGCACCTCAGTGCCGCCCCGGATGGCAGCAATGAACCGCTGATAGTTGGTTTGCACCGGCGGCACATCCACATCATGCCAAGTCGCGGTCAGAATGTCGTCACCGGTGCAGGCGCGCAGCGTGCTAATCTCGCGCTCATAGCGCACGTCCAACCCGCCCTTGAGCCCGAAGATGCGCAGGCGCAAATCGTTGAAATGCCCGCTGGCCATACGCGTCGCATGGACCACCCCGACAGCCCCGTTTTCCAACCGCAGATGCATGTTAAAGCTGTCATTCGCATCCAGAACATAGTCCCCGATACGGCCACCGGGGGCTTTGTCAAACGTGGTCAGGCGGCACGACACGTTCGATGCACCCGATCCCGCCGTCAACGTAGCAAAGTCCAGAATATGCACGCCAATATCGCCCAACACACCCAATGACCCATGCGCAGACGATAGGCGCCACAGCCATTGGGTTTCCGTTGACCATTCGCCCCAGGCCGGCTGCGTCAACCAGCTTTGCAGATAAGACGCCTCGAAATGCCGCACCGCACCAATCGCGCCATCCGCCACCATCTGCGCCGCATGCATCACAGCCGGGCCATTGCGATACGTCAGGTTAACCATGTTGACCACACCGGCCTTTGCCGCCGCCGCCGCCATTTCGGCCGCATGTGGGTAATTCGCGGCCAGCGGCTTTTCACAAAGCACATGCTTACCCGCCGCCAGCATCGGCAGGGTGGTCGGGTAATGCACCGGGTCGGGCGTCACATTGGACACCGCATCAAACTGCCCCCAGTTCAACGCCTCCGCGACGGACGCAAATCCATGCTCAATCCCGTGTTTTGCGCGGAAAGCGGCCAGCCTATCGGCATTGGTATCAATACCCGCCACAAGACTGACGCCGGGCATCGCCCCATAGGCCTGGGCATGGGCATTTGCCATGCCACCAGTGCCTAAGATCAAAACGCGAATGTCATTCATCGCAGGCCTTCCTCACCGTCATGGTGCAGGCGCGGGCCACGTTCCACCAACGGCTCCAGCGCCACAGAAACCGGCACATTTGGCGCGGCGGTTGGATCATCAATGCGCTTGGCCGGATTATGCGCCCATTTCACGGCATTGCGCAGCACGGTGTGAATGATGGGATTGTGAAAGGTGGGATAGGCTTCATGCCCCGGTCGAAAATAGAACACATTCCCCGCACCGCGTTTGTAGGTAACGCCTGACCGGAACACTTCTCCACCCTGAAACCAGCTGATGAACACCGTCTCCAGCGGATCAGGAATGCCAAACGGCTCGCCGTACATTTCCTCATTTTCCAGCTCGAAATGGTCGGGCAATCCCGCCGCAATCGGGTGATTGCGCGAGGTCAGCCACAGTCGTTCCCGCTCTCCCGCCTCGCGCCAGGTCAGGTTGCACGGCGTGCCCATCAGGCGTTTGAAGATTTTCGCAAAATGCCCCGAATGCAGTACGATCAAACCCATGCCGGACCAAACCTGTTCGGCCACACGTTCCACCACCGCATCATCAACCTGCCCATGTGCGGCATGGCCCCACCACAAAAGCACATCGGTTTGCGCCAATCGGGCAGCGGTCAGGCCATGTTCCGCCTCTTGCAGCGTCGCCGTGGTAGCCGTGATCGCCGGATCACCGTTCAGCGCATCCGCGATGCAATGGTGCATGCCTTTTGGGTAAAGATCTGACACAACCTTGTTGGTCTGCTCATGCACGTTTTCGCCCCAAACTACCGCGCGGATCGTCATCTTAAATCTCCAATGGGTTGGGGGACAAATCTATTAATTGTTCCAAATTCTAGTCGAGATCGGCAATATCGTCCAGCCCAAAGCGCTTTGAAAACCAAGGGCCGCCGCCGCGCCGCTTTGCTCACGCCCGTCAGATTGTCTTTGTTTAGGAAACAGTAGTGGCATTCCAACCGCAGTGTCCGGCAACCCCTTAAAAAACCTTCCCCGCGGGGAAGGTTTTTTGTCAGATTGCACCTGTTTGGCGATTCAGGCCGCACGCAGGCTTGTGGTCACAATGACAGATATTCTGTGATCACACGTCGCGTGCCCAAGGCCCAAACGGCATTCAAAGCCACATTGAATTGGGCCACAAGCGCACGATCCAGCCCCAGATCGCCGTAAATCTCTGTCATTTCCAGCCACTTTACCGGGTTCACCTTGGCCAAATGCGCCTGTGTGCGAAGCCGGTCCCAGCTTGGATCATTCGCCTCTATCACAGCACCACTTTCCGATGTGCCAAAGCAATAGCGACACCACAGCGCCGACAGCAACACCAAGCCATCCATGCGGCCCTTGCCCGCAATCGCATCACGGATCGACGGGATGATAAATTTCGGCTGGCGATTTGATCCGTCAAGGCACAACCTGCGGATGGTGTCGGCGACTTCCGGGTTGGAAAACCGCTCGATGATCAGGGCTTTGTAATCCGCCAACACCACACCGGGCACCGGCGGCACAATCGGCAGCACCTCGCGCTCCAGTATCCTGTCAAGGAAGGCCCGGATCAGCGGATCGGCCATCGCGTCATGAACATAGTGAATATCCAGCAACCCCGATGGATAGGCAATGATCGCATGCCCCCCGTTCAGGATGCGGATCTTCATCGTCTCAAACGCATCGACGCGGTCGGTGAAGGTGACACCCACCTTTTCCAGCGGCGGGCGGCCGGTGGGGAAGTTGTCTTCCATCACCCATTGCCGGAACGGCTCGCAGGTCACAGGCGCCGCATCGGGAATACCAAGCGACAGCGCCAACGCGCGTTCCTTGTCGCCGGTGGCGGGGGTGATCCGGTCCACCATGGAATTCGGGAAGGCCACGGTTCCGGCAATCCAATCGGCCAGACCTGCATCGGACAAACGGGCCAATCCGACAACCGCATCACAGGTGACATGGCCATTATGCGGAAGATTGTCGCAACACATCACCGTAAAGGCAGGCACACCCGCACTGCGCCGCGCGGCAAGGGCCGCAATGATCGCGCCAAACACCGTGTCAGGTGCCGACGGGTTGGCAGCATCATGGCGAATATCGGGGTGGTCCGGCCCGAACGTGCCGGTCTTTGGATCAATGTAATAGCCGCCCTCGGTCACCGTAAGGGACACGATTTTGATCGTCGGGTCCGACATCGCCGCAATCAAGGCCGCATTGCCCGCTTCCACCGGAACGAACCCTGTCATCGCCCCGATGACCCGCGCATGCACCACGCCGGGGGATCGTTCAATGACCGATGACAAATAATCCTGCCCGGCCAGCACATCGCGCATCCGCGCATCGCCCGCCCGCACCCCTGCCCCGGTGATTGCCCAGTCATGCCCCAACCCCAACTGGAACAGATCATCCAGATACACCGCCATATGCGCGCGGTGAAAGTTGCCGCAGCCGATATGCACAATGCCGGGGCGCAGGGCGGCACGGTCATAGGCAGGCACAGCCACGGCATCGGGCAAATCGGCAAGGCTTGCGGTGGATAGGGTCATGTCAGTTCATCCAATTGCCGCCATCGACATTGTATGTCTGGGCGACGATGTAATCAGCATCAGGTGTGGCAAGGAATATGGCCATTCCGGTCAGATCGGCGGCAGTCCCCATCCGGCCAAAAGGCACGGCCGCCCCAACGGCGCGTTTCTTCTCACCCGGGGCCAGGTTTTCGTATTTGGCAAAGAACGCATCGACACCGTCCCAATGCTCGCCGTCCACCACACCGGGGGCAATCGCGTTCACGTTGATGCCGTGCTTGATCAGATCAAGGCCCGCCGATTGGGTCAGGCTGATGACAGCCGCTTTGGTGGCGCAATAAACGGCGACAAGACCCTCCCCACGACGGCCCGCTTGAGACGCCATGTTGATGATCTTGCCGCCATGACCTTGGGAGATCATCTGTTTTGCCGCCGCCTGCATGGTGAACAAACAGCCTGCGACATTAACTGAAAACAACTTGTCAAAACCGGCGCGGGTGATTTCCACAATCGGGGCTGCTTCAAACAAGGCGGCGTTGTTGATCAGAATATCCAGCTTGCCCATGGCAGCCACCGCGCCCGCAATCCCCGCCTCAATGCTGGCCTGATGGGTTACATCCATCTGCACGGCATGCGCCTGTGGCCCAAGCGCTGCCACAGCCTTTGCCAGTGCCTCCGCGTTGATATCAGCAAGTGCCACCTGCGCACCCTCGGCAATATAGGCGCGCGCAAATTCATAGCCGATACCGCGCGCGGCCCCGGTGATCAGCGCGCATTTCCCGGCCAGTCTTATGCCAGACGGGCTCATGCCAAATTCTTTCCATCTGCGCCAAAGCGGTGCACCTTGCCGGGTTGCGGCGTCAGATGCACCGTATCGCCGTGGCTTAGGGCCACTTCGCCCGCACCACGCACGGTCATTGACCCATGGCCGGGAACGGCCACATGCAGAAACGTGTCTGACCCAAGCCGTTCAGCAACCGATACCTTGCCCGACCATTTGCCAGCGCTGGTGGAAATATCCATATGTTCGGGGCGCACGCCAATGGTGGTGGCCCCTTCCGCCTGCGCATCGGCACCTGTCACCAAATTCATCCGCGGGCTGCCGATAAAGCCCGCCACAAAGACATTTGCCGGGCTGTTATACAGATCCAGCGGGCTGCCCACCTGTTCAATATGCCCGGCCTGCAAGACCACAATCTTGTCGGCCATCGTCATCGCCTCAACCTGATCATGGGTCACATAGATCATCGTGGTTTTCAGGGTCTGGTGCAGTTCGGTAATCTCCAGCCGCATGTTGCCACGCAGGGCGGCATCAAGGTTGGACAAGGGTTCGTCAAACAAGAACGCTTTCGGTTCGCGCACGATGGCACGGCCAATGGCCACCCGCTGGCGCTGACCGCCCGACAGCTGGCCGGGGCGGCGGTCAAGATAGCTGGTCAGGTTCAGAACCTTGGCCGCACCCTCAACCTTTTTGTCGATCGCCGCCGCATCCATGCCTGCCATTTTCAGCGGGAAGGCGATGTTCTTGCGCACCGACATATGCGGGTAAAGCGCGTAGGACTGGAACACCATGGCAAGCGACCGCTTTGATGGTGGCATTGCCGTGGCATCGACACGGTCGATGGAAATGATGCCACCCGATGTATCCTCCAGCCCCGCAATCAGCCGCAGCAAGGTGGATTTGCCGCAGCCCGAAGGGCCGACGAACACCACAAATTCGCCATCCTCGATATCCAGATCAAGCGACGGGATGACCGACACTTCGCCGAATTTCTTGCTCACATTGCGCAACGTTATCTTGCCCATGATGCGTCTATTCCCCCAATTTCATTTCACTGCGCCAAAGGTCAGGCCGCGGACAAGTTGCTTTTGGCTGAACCAGCCAACGATCAGGATCGGTGCGATGGCCATGGTGCTGGCTGCAGACAGCTTTGCATAGAACAACCCCTGAGGTGCCGAAAAGCTGGCGATAAACGCCGACAGCGGGGCTGCATCGACAGTGGTCAGGGTGATCGTCCAGAACGCCTCATTCCATGCCAAGATGATGTTCAACAGCATGGTCGACGCAATTCCCGGCACCGCCATCGGCGTCAGCACATAGAGGATCTCGTTCTTCAAGCTCGCCCCGTCCATCCGTGCGGCCTCAAGAATTTCTCCCGGTATTTCCTTGAAGTAGGTGTACAGCATCCAGACAATGATCGGCAGGTTCATCAGCATCAATGCCAGGATCAGGCCGATACGGGTGTCAAACAGACCGGTGCGCTGAAAGATCAGGTACATCGGGATCAACACGCCCACAGCAGGCATCATCTTGGTCGACAACATCCACATCAAAAGGTCTTTCGTCCGCTTGCCCGGCACAAAGGCCATCGACCAAGCAGCGGGGATCGCGACGGCAAGGCCCAGCAAAGTGGAGCCGATGGAAATCACCACCGAGTTCCAGAAGAACCGCGGATAGTCTGACCGTTGCCAAACCTCGGCATAGTTTTCCAGCGTCCAGTCGGCACCAAGGAATTCTGGCGGCGACGCGACAGCGCTGGCCTCGGTTTTTAAACTGGTCAGGATTGTCCACAGGACGGGGAAGAAGATCGTTATCCCCACTGCCCAAGCACACAGGGTGTAGATAACTTTCTGTTTAGTGGTGACGGCGCGGGCCATGATACGTTTCCCCTCAGGCGTCCAGATGCTTGCCGATGGCACGCATCAGAAAGACGGCTACGATATTGGCAAGGATGACCGCGATGATCCCCCCGGCGGCGGCACGGCCGATGTCTTTTGCGATCAGCGCTTGCTTGTAGATCATGTAAGGCAGCGTGGTGGATGCATTGCCGGGGCCACCTTGGGTGGTGGTGAAAATCTCACCAAAGATGCCCAGCAGAAAGATGGTCTGGATCAGGATCACCACGGTAATTGCGCGGCTAAGATGCGGCAGCACAAGGTAGCGAAAGCGCGAAAAGGCAGATGCGCCATCCATTTCAGCCGCTTCCATCTGTTCAGACGACATGGATTGCAGGGCAGTTAGCAGGATCAGCGTGGCAAAGGGCAGCCATTCCCACGACGTGATAAAGATGACCGACGCCATCGGATAGCTTTCCAGATACAGGATCGGGTCGTATCCCAACCCCCGCGACAGCGCCGCCAATAACCCATTCTGCGGGTGCATGAACAGGTTTTCCCAGATCGACGCGGCGACAGGCGGCATGATGAAGAAGGGCGAGATGACCAGAATGCGCAGCGGACCCTGGCCCCAGATCGGCTGATCAATCAGAATTGCGATCAACACACCCAGAACAACGGTGATGATCAGCACGCCGCCCACCAGAGCCAACGTATTGATGATGGCCGTCCAGAAATCGGGGGAGTTTAGGAACCAGGCATAGTTGTTAAACCCAACCCAACCCGTGCGGTCGGGCGACAACAGCCGGTAGAACCGAAACGAGAAATAGATCGTCATCGCCAGCGGAACGATCATCCAGATAAACAAAAAGATGACCGAGGGTGCCACCATCAGGCGGGCAGCGGCGCGGGTGCTTTGAGTAGACATAAGGGCGCTCTCCCTGAAACGGCATGGACGGGCAGACAGCTATGCAGACATCGGAAAATGAGGCAACGCGCAAGGTTGTTTGGCGCAAGCTAGGTGGGGACCGCCCCGGTTTTTGGGCCGGTCCCCGGTTGTTCAAACTAACAGCAGATTACTTGATGTAGCCCGCTGCAGTCATTTCTTCCACTGCCAGAGCCTGCGCTTCGACAAGGGCGTCATCAACGGACTTCTGACCAGCAAGGGCTGCCGAGAAGATTTCGCCCACGCTCGTTGCAAGACCCGCAAACTCGGGGATCGCCACGAACTGTACGCCGACATAAGGCACCGGCTTGACGGACGGATTGGTCGGGTCAGCCGCGTTGATCGAGTCGATGGTCATCTTGGCAAAAGGCAGTGCTGCGTATTCCGGGTTGGCATAGAGCGAGGTCCGTGTGCCCGGAGGTGCGTTGCGCCAGCCTTCTTTGGACGCAACAAGCGCCAGATAGTCCTTGTTGGTCGCCCAGTTTACGAAGGTCTTTGCAGCATCCTTGGCGTCTGACGACGCCGGGATAGCCAGCGACCAGGCCCAAAGCCAGTTCGCCCGCTTGCCAAGGCCCATGTCGGGGGCCAAAGCGAAGCCAACCTTGTCTGCAAATTCAGACTGCGCGGGATCGGTCAATGAACCGGCAGAAACCGTGGCATCCATGCGCATGGCGCACTTGCCTTGCAGCGACAGGGTCAGGTTTTCGTTATAGCCGTTGCCGCTGGCACCGGGGGGGCCGTATTTGGTCAGCAGCTCGACATAGTCGGTCATCACGGCTTTCCATTCCGGCTGGTCGAACTGGGGGTTCCAGTTTTCATCGAACCAGCGCGCACCGTAGGAATTGGCCATCGTGGTCAGGAAGGCCATGTTCTCGCCCCAGCCGGCCTTGCCTCGCAGGCAGATGCCATAGATGCCAGCCTCGGTGTCTGTCATCGCGGCGGCAGCGGCCTTGATGTCATCCCAAGTTGGCGCGTCTGGGATGGTGATGCCGGCCTTTTCGGCCAGGTCCTTGCGGTAGTTCACAAAGGAAGATTCGCCGTAGAAAGGCGAAGCCAACAGATTGCCGTCAACGGTCAGGCCGCCACGGATGGCTGGCAGCAGATCGTCGATGTCATAATCTGCGGGCAGGTCGTTCAGGCTTTCCAGCCAGCCCTGCTTGCCCCAAATCGGCACTTCATAGGTACCGATGGTCACCACGTCGTACTGGCCGCCACCGGTGGCGATATCGTTCGTGACGTTCTGGCGCAGAACGTTTTCTTCCAGCGTGACCCATTCAACTTTGATGTCTGGGTGCTTGGCATAGAAGTCGTCCATCAGGCCCTGCATACGAACCATGTCGCCATTGTTGACGGTGGCAACTGTGATGGTGGTTTCGGCCACGGCGGCACTGCAAAGCGCGCCGACAGCGCAGGCGCTAAGAAGCGCCCGGAATGTCAGTGTCATGTTTATCCTCCCTGAGTGATTGAGCATATGCTCATCACATGGGTAAATATTCACTATTGGTCAGTCCAAAGTCAACTGAAAAATTCAGCATAAAGTCAAAGATCTCACTTTTTAGTCAGGCGAGAATCGACGCTGCCGTGGCTTCGTCGGTGATCAGACCGTTGATCAACCGCCCCGACAGAGCGGCCCTGATCGCTGCAACCTTGCTTGCACCGGCTGCGACGCCAATGACGGGTGCATCACGATCCGCCTTTATCCTGATCCCCCCCATGCGGGCGGTTATCTCATTATCAATGTAGCGACCCTGCCTGTCGAAAACTCCGCCAACCACTTCACCGATGGCCCCGCGTCCTTGCAGTTCAGTCATTTGAGCGGTTGTGACAAAACCATCTTTCACCAGTGGCGCATCATTCCCCATATGCCCGACACCCACAAAAGAAACATCGGCCGTTTGTGCCAGCCGGACGACCTCTTTCACGGGTCTGAGCGCATGAAAAAGCGCACGTTCCTCGGCAGTTTCCGAAATCACCGGCACCGGCATTGGGTAATGCGGCGCCGACAGTTTGTCGGCAATTCGCATGATCACGTCAAAGAACGACGCCGACCCGTCGGGCGCAATATTCCCGATCAGCGACACAACCTTGTGGCGCGCGCAATCCTGCGAGGTCAGTTCTTCGACCATGGCGCGCAGGGCGCGACCGGTGCCCAGCGCCAAGATCATCGGCTCGGCGCGGGCAAGGAACGTCTCCAACAAGGCCGCCGCCGGGGCGGCAATGGCGCGCGATGGATCGGCCCCCACCCCCAGGCTGGGGGCAACACGGCAATGACCCAGCCCGTAGCGGCGGGTCAGGTCGCCTTCCAGCCGCAGGCAGGCACCAATTTTATGTTCAAGCCGCACATGAATAAGCCCATCAGACATTGCCCGCGCGACAAGGCGCTGTGCCCGCTGGCGCGAAATGCCCAGTTCCGCCGCAATCTGATCTTGCGTCATGCCGCCCACATAATAAAGCCAGCCCGCGCGGGCGGCTTCGTCTTGCAGGCTGGTTTCCGGCTCGATCTGGTTCATTCCCGCATGTCTTTCTGGCGCAATCCTGGTACAGTCTGGAAGAAATTCGCGAATGATGCAAACCGCCCGTTCGGAGCAGCGTCATCAGGTTCGACCAACACCCTGTTCGCCAGATGCGAGCCACCGGTAAATCGCCACACCTGCATGCCCGCCGCCCGAGCCGCACAGATGCCATTCAAGCTGTCCTCAATCACCAGACACCGCAGCGGATCAACCGCCCCCATCGCAGCCATGGCGTGCAAAAACAAATCCGGCGCAGGTTTGCCACGCGCCACCATGGTCGAGGTGAACAGCCTGGGGCCCGTCAGCGCGCCAAGACCCACCAGCCGCAGCGAGGTTTCCGCGCGCCGTGGGCTGGACGAGGTTGCAACACAGTAGGGCAGGTCAAGCCGGGCCAGAACGTCTTGCACATGCGGCATGATGCGAAGATCCGTTTCAAACGCCGCCAGCAATCGTTGACGGTAGTCATCTTCAAAGGCGGGCGGCAACTTCAGCCCAAATTCATCACGGATCTGGTTCATCACGGTGGGGTAACTGCGCCCCAGAAAATACTTTGCCACATAATCAAGGTCAATGGTGACGCCCAATTTGGCCAGTTCCGCGACAAGCATCTTCGCACTGATAATTTCGCTATCTATCAGCACGCCGTCACAATCAAAGATCACAAGATCAAAGGGCAAAACGCGGATGCTCCGGTTGGGGCAGATCGGGCGCAGTGTTGGACGGGGCAGGATCGGCGCACAAGGGGAAATGCCCGGACGCCGATCAAAGGGCTTAGAATTGCGTGACGAGGTTCAGGAACACGCCCTGATCATCAAGGGTCAGGTCGGTCAGATCATCTGACACATTGCCAAAATTATAGCCCAAACCCAGCATCACGTTCGGGCCAAAATGGCGGTAGGCCGTCGCCAGCACACCGGTTTCGGTGATGCCCGATTGGCGCGCTTGAAAGTACCGGCCTTCCAGCAGCAAATCCCATTCATGGGTCAGATGGTAGCGCACGTTCAGCACGGCCAGGCCTGCGTCATTATCTGCCAGCGGCACGGTTGCATCAGGCGATGACTGCGAAAGCCTGAACCCCAGTTTTCCACCAAGCGTCCATTGCGCGTTCACGTCATAGGTTGCGTCAATGGAAAACACATGGGCTTGCTGGCGGGGGCCGGGGTTATCCGACCCGTCGATCCTTTGGCCATACATGTCATAAAGATAGGTATAGCTCGCCAGCAGGTTCAGCCGGTCATTGTCCACCGGACGAAAGGCATAGCCCAGCACGGCTTTGGCATATTCACCGCTTTGCACGGACGATCCATCGGTGTTGGTATCGGCCACATCAAGTGTGAACAGGAACCGGCGCGCATCGTCAATCTGGTAGCTCGCATCTGCCGTCACAAGGATTGTATCAGCATTGGCAGGGCTGCCTGCCAGCACACCACGATCCCGGCGCAATTCCAGACGGGCCTTGGCGGACAGGCCACGCGCATCCGCATATTGCAGGCCGAACGACAGCGCGCGGCGATCAAAATCGCCGCTATCGGCCGTAACGCGGCCCACTTCCATGCCACCGGTGAACATCAGGAAATCAGTTGCCTGATAGTCCACCCCGTAGGCTTGGGTCAGCGACCGGTGCCGCCCGAAAATGTCAAAGGTATTCTCGCCGTAAACTGCTATTGCATCAGAAATGTCGCGCCGCCCGCCTGCCACAAACTGCCCGGCATCGCGGCCCGTCAGGGTGATACCGCTGAGTTCACGCCCGGGATCGAGGGTGTAGCCGAGGTAGGCTTGGGTGCCTGCCCCGTCAAACGACAGCAGCGCACGGCCACCGATGCCCGCCGTTCCATCAGACAGCTCGCCCTTGAAAGCCCAGTTTTCGGCAAAGCCAAGCGCGGCACCCGCGCCGTAGCGATCATTGCGGGCAAGACCACCACTGCGCGCCAGCGTGGTTTGGCCAAAGACATACCACGTCAGATTATCACTTTGCTCGACGCTGAGGCGCAGCGCCAGATCGGTGCGCTTGCCGGTTTTGGAGGGGTCCGCAGGATCAGCGCGGTCTTCATGGGCAAGGCCCAGCGAATAGGTCAGCCGTTCGCCCGATTTGATGTCAACCTCGGCCAAACCTTCGGTCAGGCGTTTGCCATCGGCATTGCGGTAATCTTCGACGGAAATGCGGTAGGACAGACGGTCGCCTGCGGTTATGTCTGCTGAAATGCCCCAAAGTTTTTCGTCCGACTGGGTTTGGTAATCAAGCGTTGAAAACCCTTCGTCGCGGGATTCGAAATACGCAGATATCGTGCCTTCCCCGGCCATCCCCAGATCAGCAAGCGCCAGTTGGGTGGCAAAGCGCAAAGCAGCGCCGGTGCCACCCACTGATCCTTCGTTCAGCACGGTCAAGCCACCATCCGCGGAATAGCTTTGGCCAAACCCCGGCCCATTGGTGCGGGCATATTCGGCTTCAACAAAACTGTCTTGGCCCAACACCCAGCGCAGATCAACGCCGGTGCCGGTTTGATCGGCGGTGTCGGTTTGTTCCACCAACCCTGTCATGCCAAAACGCAGATCGTCGCGCAGCCATACCTCGGCCCGGCCCCCAAGGGCGTAGCCATCCAGATCGCCAGCGGTGGGGGTGAATTCATACTGCGCGACCAACCGGGTTTGCGCGGCGGCACCCGGTGCCGGGGAAATGACACCAGAGCCACCGCCAAGCCCCGCCAAAGGCTGCGACAGAGTGATCACCCCTTGCAGATAATTGATGCGGTAATCGCGCCCTTCGACCAGTTGAACACGGTCAATCACCCGGCCCGTATCGGGATCTCGGCGTTCCACGCTTAGGGTTTCGGACCCGATGGAAATATCCTGCCTTTGCAGGAAGTAAACCGATCCACCGGTGCCCAAGAACACCTCACGCCCCGGCAGCATATCGGGCTGGGCGGCATAGGCGGTGATGCTGGCACGGGGGTCCCCCCGGCTGGTTTGCGCTGGCGTGACATAGAGGCCGGACAGGCCGTAAAGGGCGCGTTCATTGCGCAGGTATTCGGTGCCAGCGATTTGGGCTTTGGAGTTGCCCCACATCACATGGCTGCCATCGCGTCCCGCACGGAGATAAAACTTTCCGTTCGTCGGCGCGTCATTTTCCAGTGTGGAATCATCACCGTAGGTGGGATAGGCAAGGTCGGGGTCCAGACGGGAAATCAGGCCAACCGGGTCTTTGCGGTCAAAATCGCGGAACAGATCGCGCAGTTCCGCCTCGCCGGTATCGGCGCTGGAGGTGATGGTCCATCCTGCGGCCGTTTTGCCCTTGGTGTAATAGGCAAGCCTGCCAGAGCTAAAACTGTCGCCTTTGTTGGGGCCCTTCAGGCTGCGGCCATAGGTCAGATCGCCAAGGGCCACGGTGAACCATTCCGACTTTGGGATTGTCACCACGGGTTCAATGGCAATCGTCTCGCCACCGCCGTTTATGCGCACAGGCACCGCCACATCACCGGGAGGCAGGATGCGCTGAATAACGAAATCACCCTGTGCATCCGGGCGGATGGTTTCGCCCAAGGCCGTGACAACCGCGCCGGGGGCCAAGCCAGACCCGCTGACCGTGACAGCCCCACCCCGGATCGGGATGCGTCGCACGGCAGCACTGTCGCGGCCCAAGTCCTGATCGGGGTTCAGATCGGCTGCAACGCCGCCGCCGTTCGCGCCAAACAGGGCCAAGGGGGCGGTTTCATCATAGCGGCCTGCCACGTCATAGACCCGGTGCACGACCACCAGATCATCGCTGTCGGGCAGGGCAAGAACGGCCTGACCGTTGGGCTTTATCGCCACAACCAACACCGTGCGCGGCCCACCTGCGCTGGCCAGATCAATCACGCGCATTTCGGCACGTGTGATCCACGCCGGATAGTTCATCCGGCTTTGCACGACGGCGCGGCCTTTTGTGGCTTCAACCACGGCAACATCCAGCGCCGGGCGCAAGCCTAGGCCATCCGCCACCACGCGAATATCGGCGGCACTGGTGCGCGGGGCTGCACGCGGACTACGGGCGGTCAGGGCAGGATCGCCAGCCACGGTTGCGCCATCCCGGCTGATGGAAAAGCCGTCTTGCGCCTGCACAGCACATGTCAAAGCAAGCACCGAGGCGGCGGCCAACAGGGCAAATCGTTGGGGTTTTTTCTGCATCATCATCACCCCTTACTGGCCCTGCTTCACAGATTTGACGATCCTCAGCTCATACCGACCGACCCCGCGCCACGCTTTGCGGATCATCTTTTCTACGGCTTGCAGGCGCGCCACGGCGCTTGTGCGGTCCTCGGCTGGTTTCAGCACATAGGTCAGGCGCAGGCTGGACGGGTTTGTCTTGATGTCATCTACAAGCCCGCGAATGCCCTTGGCCAGCGCATCTGAAGGGGCAGTGCTGCCTTTGGCAAAGGCGTCAGCGGTCAGGTCAATATCGACCACGGCGGTATCAGAAACACCAAAGTTCATCTTGGTCACTTTGCCCGCCGTCAGCCGCAAAGTACGTGGGTTCTCTGTGGTCACGGTATGGCCCAGCGGCAGGCTGCGGGCATCCAGCTTGAGGGTAAAGTTGGACCCGATCTTGCGCGGCAAGGCGGCACAGGGCACGTGATAGCGGCCAAATTCATCGGTGCTGATCAAAAGCCCGTTGACAGTGGCAAGGCGGACGCCAGCCAGCCCCGGCTCGCCTGTTGGCGGGGCCACAGGGGGGGCCGCGAACTTGCCATATTTATCAAGATAAATATCGTCTTCGGTCAGCGCTGCACGGCCTGCATCGGGGTCTTGAATGCCATTTCCATTGCGATCCATGAACACTTTGCCAATCACATCGGAACAACTGAACACGCTTTCCGCTTTGATCAAAACCGCTGCGGTGGCGGTGTTGGATATTTGTACGCCAGCCTGATCCAGCATCAGCGCACGGTTCACCAGTGTGCCCGGTCTTGCCGCAGACGTGACACGCGCTGAGAGGCGGATGGTGATCTGTTCGCCTGCCGCCACATCGCGCGGGCCAAAGTTAAGGCGCGGGCCGTCTTGAGCGGGCTCTGTCGCCACACCGTTCAGCGTGCCGGAACCGGGGGTGTAGACCAAGCCTTCGGGAAGCGTGTCGATCAGGCCTGCGTTGGCGTATAGCAGCGCGGTCGTGTTGTTGAAGCTGATCGTGAAGGTGATGGTTTCGCCCAAAACAGCCGTTTCACGATCTGCGATTTTGGTTACAATCACGCCGTTTGCGATGCGGCAGGCCGACAGCGGGATGTTGTTGTTGATGACGAAGGGGTCGCCTGCTTCAAATACAAACGTCGTGTAGAAGGTATTTGCCCCAGCGCTGAAATCAACCAATTGGCCGGTAAGGCCAGCTTCACCCGACCCCAAAGATCCGGGATTTGCGGGCAGCAGGGATGTCACATCCAAACTGCCCAATGACGCCCGCGTGGTAGATGCCACGCCCCCCGATGGATAGGTCAATGCCAATGTGTAGCTGCCTGCGGCAGTGACATAGAACTGGAACCGGCCATCAGCACCCGACCGTACAATGGTGATGCCGCCCGATGACCCAACACCCGATTGCGTGCCGAGCGGACCCGTTACAGCCACGTTTCCGCCTGACAGGATGCGCCCGTCTTCTTCGCAGTAGAAGGTGCCTGTTGGATCATAATCCTGCGCGTCGCAGATGCCGTCACCGTCGCGGTCATCGCCCGGACCGCAGGCTTCAAGACTGTCTGGCACACCGTCGCCGTCGCCGTCGCTGCCCGGCACTGTCACCGGGTTGGACGGCACCGGAGTGGTCAGTTGATCCGAGGTGACGTTGGCAATGTTGTCCGCACCCGGCGCACCTGATGCGGTGGAATAGGTCAGGGTGATCGTGATCTGGCCCGATGCGCCCGGCAGCAGCGTGGGATTGCCGGCAAGCAGATTTGTCACAGCGGCACCGTCATAAGCCGCATTTGCCGAGCCGGTGGTAAAGCCTGTAGCCGTGGTGGCAACCGGATAGGTGGCATTCAACAACGTCGCCGGGGCAAGGAAGGCAACCAGATCATCGGTCACCTGAATGCCGGTTTGGGTGACATTGCCGGAATTGGTCACATCAATCGTAAAGGTCACACGTTGCACCGTTGGGAACAAGATCACCGGATCAGTCGCTGTTTTCACCACCGCAAAGGTTGGCGCGCCCGCCAGCACAGTGTCTGTCGGGGTGTCATCGGCAACATCGGCCCCGGACAGATCGTCGATGGCCGTGCCTGCCGGATCATCGGCGGTCACGGTGCCTTGGTTGGTCACCAGTCCGGCGTCAATATCCGCTTGTGACAGAGTATAGCTCGCCCCAAAGGTGGCTGTGGCAGCAACAGCAAGATCGGGTGCGTCGGCGTCGCCATCAAGATCAGCGCCGCCAGCGGTCAGGGCGGGCGTGGGTATGGGGCCCGCTCCGGTAAAGCCGGTTTCTGTCAGGCCCAGATCAAACAGTGTCGTATTGCCCTCGTTGGAGACGACATAGCTGTAAGCAATCGTATCACCCACATCAGCGCGCCCATCCCCGCCATCATCAAGGTTTGCCGTTTTCACGACGGCAATCGCAGAGCTGCGGTCAAGGTTGGTGACGGTCGGGTCGCTGGTGCCGGTTCCATCATCATCCGACAGATCGCTAAGCAACGCGCCACCAGGTGTTCGGCCACCCAAGGTCACGGTGTTTGACAGACCGCCTGCGTCGATCATCGTTTGCGTCAAGGTGACATTTGCTGTGTAGGTCCATGTCTCATCGACCTGCAACAGGCCATCGCCATTATCGCCGCTTGCCAAAACCGGGGCCGCGTCCAGTGCCTGCGCAGCACCATTCGCGTCTGTCAGTGTGTCGGTCAGGGTCAGATCAGAAATCGTCACATTGCCCGTGTTTTCCAAACTGATCGCATAGCTGATCACGTCACCCACGGCGGGCGGCACGGAAAGCCCGGTAACAGTCGCCGTTTTGATGGCAATCATCGACGCGGCTGCAGGCTCGACTGGTACATTGGCATCATCGGTCGCCACCGGTGGCGTGGTGCCGGTTGGGCTTTGCGCGGTGACTGTCACCGTGTTGGTCAAGTCATTGCCCGCGTCAACATCGGCTTGGGTCACGGTATAGCTGGCAAAGAAGGTAACGCTGTCGCCGGGGGCCAGCGTATCCCAAACGCCATTCGGCCCGGCGTCTGTCGTGTCGCCCGTGGCGGGGCCTGCGTCTGTGTCCAGCGCATCACCGGCAATGACCAGGCTGGTGGTGCCAGCGGCACTGATATGTTGGTCATTGGGGGTGGCGGCGGTCAAGGTGACGTTGCCGGTATTACCCACGGTATAGGTATAGGTAATGACGTCACCCAGACCAACCGGCCCGGCTGGCGAGGCCAGTTTATCAACGCTTAGCCGTGCGGTGCGCGTGCCGGTCACAGTGGCTGTGTCCTCGGCCGCACCCGGAACGGTGGGCAGCGGCACTTCGGCAGAGGCGACACTGGCAATGTTGGTCACAGACCCTGCGTCAATATCGGCCTGCGTCACGGTGTAGGTGGCCTGACAGGTGACAAAACCGCCGGGTGCAAGGCCACCGACCGGCACCGTGCCACAGTTGAAACTGCCGATCTTGTCATCGGTCACAATCGGTTGCGCAGTCAGCGTGACATTGCCGCTGTTGGTGACACGGTAGCCATATGTCAACACGGCACCGGGCACCGAAAATGTCGCGGTGACCGGAGTTTTTTCCAATGTAAAGCTTGGGTTTCGCGCAGGCCCTTTGGCAAACACATCGCCATCATCGCTGATCTGCGGCGCACCGGGATTGGCGGGTTGGGCGGTGGCAGTCGCGATGTTGATAAAGCCGCCAAAAGTGTTTGGCGCGGTGCCAAATTGCGCGTCCAGATCCGCTTGGGTGACCAGATAGAAGAAGGTGCAACTGCTGTCACTGGCATTTGGGGCCAGCGTCGGGATGGTGCAACTTGCCCCCGGTTGCAGATCGTCTGTCACCTCAACCGTGTTCAGGGTGATGTTGCCGGTATTGGTCACCGTCACCCGGAAATTCACCCGCTCGCCCAAGACCGAAAACGCATCTCCCGCCCCCGGTGACGGGTCGATGACCTTAACCGTATCAAGCGCGGCATTTGCCGCGTCTAGCGGATGCAGGGTGGACCCTGCGCCTGCTACCGGGTCGCCCTGCGGATCAGCGCCCTGCGCTGTTGCGGTATTTTCCAGCACAACGGCACCGCCCACATCGGGCTGCGCATCTATGTCGGATTGCAAGACGGTGTAGCTGCCCGTGCAAACCAGCGCGGCCCCCGGTGTCAACACCACATTGACCGGCGCGGCAGACCCGCCAACCGTGCAGGCCAGCGACAGGATCAACGGATCCGACACCGACACGCCCTGCAGGGTCTGGTTCCCCGTATTGGTCGTGGTGATCTGATAGCTGATGACATCACCCGCCTGTGCAGGACTGGGCCCTGCCGTCACCGCTTTCAACACGGTAAGTTCAGGGTTATCCACAGCGGTGATTGTCACGGCGTCAGCCGGGCTTTGCACAGCAACCGCGTTGCCAGTGCCGGGTGCAAAAATGGTACGGGCAGTGGCTATATTGGTTACAAACCCTCGGTCCAGATCAGCTTGAGTTACTGAATAAGTTCTGGTGCAGGTATGGGTCGCACCGACCGCAAACGCACCCAGACCACTTGACCTGCACAGAAACGATCCTGCCTTGTCATCATCCACAAAGATATCATCCGTAAAGCCAGTCTGGCCCGAATTGGTGACGAGGTAGCTATAGGACAGAACGTCGCCCACGGCATCAAAGTCGGCAATTACGCTCGATTTGTCGATGCGCAGACCCGGCGGCGCAGTCACTGGGAAGGTCACCGAATCCGGGGGCGAGCGGACAGTGCTGCCACCAAACGTGCCGCTGGCGGTGGCCACATTGGTTGTCGACCCCACCGCCAGGTCATTTACCCCGATGGTGTAGCTGGCAAGGCAGGTCACCGTAGCGCCGGGCACAAGGCTGGCCACAACCGGGCAGGCAACGGTGGTCAGGTTGTCGGCAACGGTGATTGGCCCGGCAATGGTGACATTGCCAGTGTTGGTGACGAGGTAGGAATAGTTCAGCACCTCGTTCACATCAAAGACGGTCGGGATGGGGGCCACCAGCGACTTGTCAATGGAAAGTGCGGGGGTTTGCACGCCCGTCACCGTCACACTGTCGGATGGGGAATTGACCACGTTGCCGCCAAACACCGTGCTTGCAATGGCGGTGTTGGTGACCGAGCCTGCATCGAGCGCGGCCAGGTCCGCCGTCCAGTTTTGTTCGCAAATCGCAGTGGCGTTTGGCGCAAGCCCTGCGGGCGCGCAAATCAACGCGCCGGCAATTTTGTCATCCGCGATGGTCACATTGGCGGTGGTTGTGACATTGCCGGTGTTGCGCACAACATATTCAAAGATCACTGTGTCACCAACCGCCGTAAAGAATGTTGGTGATCCGACCTTGATCCGCTTATCCAGGCTCAAGGACGGTGATTGCGTCGCAGTGGCAGTCGCTTGATCGGGTGCAGAGGTCACCACCACCGACGTCGGATCACCCGGATTAACTGGAGTGATCGGTTGCGTCAGGGTGGCCGTTGCAGTGTTGGTAACAGAGCCGCCATTGAGATCGTCTTGCGTCACCTGGTAAGCACCAGTGCAAGTGATGGTTCCATTCGGGGCGAGCCCTCCAACCGGAATACTGGGGCAGCTGACGACAGGTATCCTGTTATCCGACACGGAAATCGGTTCGGTCAGGGTGATATTGCCGGTGTTGGTCACGAGGTAATTGTAGCTGATCGTTTGGTCCACCGCTGCATAGGGCGATCCAACAGTAATCGTCTTGTCCAAAGTGATCGCAGGCGCTGGTGCCGGGCCGGGAACGATTACATCATCCGTCGCGGCAACCAGAGTGCCACCAAGCGTAATTTCGCCAGAGGCGACGTTGGTTATCCTGCCCGCGTTAACATCGGCTTGGGTAACGGTATAGCTGGCGGTGCAGATTGTCGTTGCACCAATCGCTACGGGTCCAGCCGGGCAAATCACGCTGCCACCCGCAGATGTCACCAACGGATCGCTGATTGATGGCGCATTTGGGTAGACCACATTCCCCGAATTTGTCACCGCGATAGAAAATGTCAGGGCTGTTCCCGCCGTTGAATAGCTGGCCGGTGAAGATGTCTTCAGAACCGTCATTGCTGGCGCAAGCGGAACGGTGATCGTTTCGGTTAGATCATCGCCAACAGTGTTAGGATCCCCCTGATCGCCCCGCGCCGCAGTCACGCTGTTGACCAAAACAGAATTGCCCGGAGTATTGGCGTTAATTTGGGCGACCACCGTCAATGTTGCGCTGCCGCCAGATGCCAAAGTAGGGATGGTCCAGACCGGGTTTGCAAAGCTGCCTGTTGACGGCGTTGCACTGATCAGTGTCATTCCGGCGGGCAGGCTTTCTGTCAGTGAGATATTGGTCCCTACCAAAGGGCCTGAATTGCGAACCTGCACCGAAAACGTAACATTGGTGCCATTGGCGGCCGTGCTGACATTTGCGGTTTTTGTTGTGATCAGATTGAGATCATCATCAATGATGTTGGCTGTCGTGCTGGTGTTTGGCGCGGCCCCACAGGTTGCCGTGCTGGCCAAGGTATAGCCGGGGCCGGCCCCGACTGACATGATAATTGTCTCATTTCCCTCAATAACTCTGTCACCGATCAACCGAATTCCCGATGAGAAAGCCTGATTATTGTAACTTCCTGCGGGAATCGTGACAGTGAAATTCGCCGTACCCGTCGGCGTGGTGTAATCTGTGCCTAAGGTCGCTGTGCCGCCGGTTATCGTCAGCACAGCCGTAATCGGTGATGGAAAATCACCGGAAATCACTATGTTTGGCGTCAAAAGAGACGGCGCGAAGTTCTCCGTTTGGGACACAGGCGAAGCCCGGAATTCAACGTAAGGCGACAGAAAAATACGAATATCGTCGATGAAATTACCGAGGGAACCGGGATCAAGCGCACGAAATTGTAAACGCTGTAGTCCGGTGGGCCCGGTATAGGTGACCAATCCGGTATTGTTCGAATTGACCCGCCAACCTTGCGCCAGAGTTGTCGCCTGAGTGGCAAGAGTTTGTATAAGTACGCCGCTTGAGCTGGCAATTTCGTAAACCGCCGTTTGGGGATTCGCGGCCCCTGATCTTGCCCTGTGCGCAAAAGACCAACCAAGCCGTTCGCCGTTGGTGAAACAGATGCTTTGATACAGCGCGCCGACAGCAGTTGAGTTGATTTCCGCATGCACGGCACCTGCGAATGATGTGACACCGTTGAATCCCGAATCCCACAGTTCGACAGTGCCATTTGTGGAATCCCAGCCCGGAACGACGTTATTGGCAAAAAATTGAAAGCCGGGATTGCCAGAAGGATTGTTCGACTCAAAGCTTGGATTGACGACCGATCTTTGTTGCGCCTGTGCATTTTGCGGGGTGAGGGCCGCAGCAAACAGCAGCGTGACAGCGAAGAAGACAAAAAGACGGACGCTGCGCGCCACAGTTTTCGCGTAACTTTTCTGCGCAGCAAACGACTCTTTACCCATAACCAACCTGACCTTGTGGTTCGGTCACACAAGCTATTGGCAAAACCGAAGCCCGGTCGCGCCAAAAAACGCTCCGTTCCCCTGCCAAGCTGTATGACTCCGACCCATCCCCCGACTTGGCTTGACCTTACGACCAGTTTTTAGTGCCTAGCAAGCCGTTCTTGTTAACCAAGACGGGTTATTGTGACGATTTTCCGGCGGCAAAGCCTAACTGCAGCGTAAGACCGCCTACTCTTTGCTACTCGCATCACGCTTGGTAAAGCCATTGCGCGCCACCCTTCAAATTGGTAACCAGACCTGACCAATATGCGAAAGTCATAGCCATGCCCGTGATCACCTGCATTGACGATCTGAAGCAACTTCACAAACGCCGCACGCCGAAGATGTTTTATGATTACGCCGAAAGCGGCAGTTATACCGAACAGACCTTCCGCGAAAACACCACAGATTTTGCCAAGTTGCGCCTGCGCCAGAAAGTGGCGGTTGATATGACCGGACGCAGCACGAAATCCACCATGATCGGACAGCCTGTTTCGATGCCGGTGGCGCTTGCGCCGGTCGGCTCGACCGGCATGCAATGCGCCGACGGTGAGATCAAGGCCGCCCGCGCCGCCGCCGCCTTTGGTGTGCCCTTCACGCTGTCGACCATGTCGATCTGTTCGATCGAGGATGTGGCCGAACACAGCCCTGCCCCGTTCTGGTTTCAGATCTATGCAATGAAAGACCAAGATTTCACCGCTTCGGTTCTGGATCGGGCGCGGCGGGCAGGCTGCTCTGCCCTGGTGCTTACGCTTGATCTGCAAATCCTTGGCCAGCGCCACAAGGATTTGAAGAACGGCATTACCTCTCCGCCGAAGCTGACCCCGCGCAACATGATCAACATGGCGATGCATCCGGGCTGGTCACTGGGCATGCTGGGAACCCGCAGGCGCAGCTTTCGCAACGTGATCGGCCATGTGAAAGGCGTGGCCAATCTTTCGAGCCTGTCCGCCTGGGCCAATGAACAGTTCGATCCGCAGCTGGATTGGGGCAAAGTGCGCCGGATCAAGGATCTCTGGGGCGGCAAGCTGATCCTGAAGGGCATTCTTGACGTGGAAGATGCCCAGCGCGCCGCTGATATCGGGGCCGATGCGATCATCGTCTCCAACCATGGCGGGCGGCAGTTGGATGGGGCTTTGTCGTCTATCCGGATGCTGCCGCCCATCGTGCGCGCCGTTGGCGACCGCGTAGAGGTGCATATGGACGGCGGCATCCGGTCCGGCCAAGACGTGCTGAAGGCCTTGGCGCTTGGCGCAAAATCCACCTATATCGGGCGCTCGTACATCTACGGGCTTGGAGCCATGGGCGAGGCGGGCGTCACCCGGGCGCTGGAGGTGATTCACAAAGAGCTGGATATCACCATGGCGCTGTGTGGTGAACGTGACGTCGCGGCACTGGGGCGGCATAACCTGCTGGTCCCGAAAGATTTTGAAGGCGATTGGGTGTAGATTTTGCCAAGCGGTCTGCTTTATTCTTTCTGTGCACCCAGCATGTCTTTCTGCGAGCCCGCCATGATAGGCAAAAGCGCTAAAATACCCAAAAGAATGGCCGCTGCGAACACAAACGCCATGCGCAGACCAAAGGTGCCTGCGATAAAGCCCAACAACGGCGGGCCAAAGAAGTAGCCGAAATATCCCCATAGCGTTGCCCGCGCCACGGCCCGCGCCCGCGCCGCAGGTTCCGCCAGCCGCCCCACCAGTGAAAACGCCGTGGGTGCGATGACCGATGCGCCGATACCCATGACGATAAAGCCCGCATAGGCCATCATCGGCGTGGCCGCACTTGCCGCAATCAAGGCCCCAGCGCTTGCAACCACAGCGCCGCCGCCCAGCAGCCGGTAGGGATTGATGCGCGCCGCAAACCCCTGCCCGGCCAGCCGGGAAAAGCCCATCGTCAAGGCCAAGGCCGCCGGTCCCATCGCCCCTTCGGACGGCGATCCGCCAAGGGTTTTTTCAATATGCAACGCCGACCAGTTTTCAGCCGCATTTTCGGTCAGGAATGCGATCAGAACGATGCCACCGCCGATAAGCGGCAACCAGCACAGATGCCCCGCCGTGCCATCTTTGGGCTTGCGCAGTCCAAGAATGGCGCCGTCCCTGTCCAGTGTCATCGCGGCCAATAACAGCGCAAAACAGGCCATCGACCCCATTACATAGGCTGGCGTCCATTCGGCCGATCGCATCACCCCGGTGGCCAATGCGGCCCCGGCATAGCCAAACGAATACGCGGCATGGCACAGGTTCATCAAATGCAGGCCGTGGCTGTTTTCCATTTCAGCCACGCGAGCGTTCATCAACACATCGGTCAGCCCGGTGGCCGCACCGCAGCCGATCATCGCAAGTGCGAACACCCACAGCACCTGCGTTTGCCCCGGCAAGGCAAAGGCGGCAGCCATTGCCAAAGTCGCCACCGGCAAAGCCATGCCGCCCAGTGCCGCACCGGTGCGCGGTGCAAGCAGCATGGCACAGACGGCGGCAATCGGGGTGAACAGGATCACCAGACCAAGGCGGGTCTCATCGACATCAAGCATCACCATCAGATCTGGCAACACGGCTGCAAACGTGCCCCACCGCACCCCCATGGCCGCGAAAGCAGCAAGGGCCGGGCGCGATATGCGCAAAGTTGCAACAACAGACATCACGTCACTCCAGCGTAAGGCGCAGAGCTATCGCTGACCTTAGACTTGGGCAAGCACGATGCCGACCCCGAGAGGTCTGAAAGCGCCGAAGTGAATGAAAATCCTGCTCCGCAGCAATTCGGGTGCTTTTATCCTTTCCAAGCCAGTGATTCCCCGCTAATGCCCCCCAGTCGCGTCGCACACCCTTGGAGGGCGGCGGATTTATATATGGAGAACCTCAATGGCTGGTGAAATCCCTGATTTTCACGCCGAGGTACGGATGGGGACAGGCAAGGGGGCCGCT
>JANOFE010000098.1:0-1703 GCA_031413495.1 Pseudorhodobacter sp.
GCCAGAAGACGCGGCGCGCCGTCACTGTTGCCAACCGATGACGACAGCCCCGCCACCACGGAAATCATCCGTTCCGCATAGGGGCGCGCTGCTTCGGCCGCCTCTTGCGCACGGCGCAGTTTGGCGGCTGCAACCATTTGCATCGCCTTGGTGATCTTGCGCGTGTTTTTCACGCTGCCGATCCGGTTTTTCAGGTCCTTAAGGCTGGGCATCTGTTATCTCCCCCAACCGGACCTTAAACGAAGTCTTTGGCGAAGGTGGTCAAGGCCGCCTTGATCTTGTCTTCCAACTCACCCTTCACCTTGCGGTCATTCTTGGTGATGTCGTCGAGAAGATCCTTGCCGTGGCTGCGCAGATGTTTCAACAGACCGGCCTCATAACGGCCAACGTCCTTGACCGACACCTTGTCCAGATATCCCGATGTGCCCGCATAAATCAGGCAGACAATTTCCGCGTTGGTCAGCGGCGAATATTGTGCCTGCTTCATCAGCTCGGTCAGACGCGCGCCACGGTTCAGCAATTGCTGGGTCGAGGCATCAAGATCAGACCCGAACTGCGCAAACGCCGCCATTTCGCGGTACTGCGCCAGTTCCAGCTTTACCTTGCCAGCCACCGATTTCATTGCATCAGTTTGCGCGGAAGACCCAACGCGAGACACCGAAAGACCGGTGTTCACAGCCGGACGAATGCCCTGATAGAACAGTTCGGTTTCAAGGAAGATCTGGCCATCGGTGATCGAGATCACGTTCGTCGGAATAAACGCCGACACGTCGCCGCCTTGGGTTTCGATCACTGGCAACGCGGTCAAAGACCCCGAACCATTGTCTGCGTTCAGCTTTGCAGACCGTTCCAGCAGGCGGCTGTGCAGATAGAACACGTCGCCGGGGTATGCTTCACGGCCCGGTGGGCGACGCAGCAGCAGCGACATCTGGCGGTAGGCAACGGCTTGCTTGGACAGATCGTCATAGATGATCAGCGCATGGCGGCCATTGTCACGGAAAAATTCGGCCATCGCGGTTGCGGCATAGGGTGCCAGGAACTGCAACGGTGCCGGGTCGGATGCGGTAGCTGCCACCACGATTGTGTAATCAATCGCGCCGGATTCTTCCAGCTTCTTCACCAACTGCGCAACGGTCGATCGTTTCTGGCCGATAGCGACATAGATGCAATAGAGCTTCTTGGACTCGTCCGAACCCGCCGCTTCGTTATACGATTTCTGATTCAGGATCGTATCAAGCGCGATGGCGGTTTTGCCGGTCTGGCGGTCGCCAATGATCAACTCGCGCTGGCCACGGCCAATCGGGATCATCGCGTCCACAGATTTCAGGCCGGTTGCCATCGGTTCATGCACAGACTGGCGCGGAATGATGCCGGGGGCCTTTACGTCGGCCACGCGGCGCTCGGTTGCCGCAATCGGGCCCTTGCCGTCAATCGGGTTGCCAAGACCGTCTACAACGCGGCCCAGCAAGGCGTTGCCTGCAGGCACGTCCACGATGGATTTGGTGCGCTTTACAACGTCACCCTCCTTGATCGACCGGTCATCGCCGAAAATAACGATGCCGACGTTGTCAACTTCAAGGTTCAGGGCCATCCCGCGGATACCGCCGGGGAATTCAACCATTTCACCAGCCTGAACATTGTCCAGACCGTGAACACGCGCGATGCCGTCACCGACGGACAACACACGGCCAACTTCGGCAACT
>JANOFE010000099.1:0-1246 GCA_031413495.1 Pseudorhodobacter sp.
CCCGGCGCATCCCCGAGGGCCTCGCGGAAATGCAGGCAGGCGAATGGCAAGGCTGGTAGCCCATTTGCAGCGCGTCAGCGGTGGTGCGGGCGGCGTCGGGTATTTGCCACAGTCCGAAGCCCAGTTGTGGGATGGTGTGGGCGTTGTGGAGGGGGAGGGTTTGCATTTTTGGCTTTCTGGGGGTGGGGGCGGCGGGGTGAACCCCGCCCCACGGGTGTAGTAGCATAGTGTTGGGTGGATGAAATTCACATTGGGTCTGGATTGCCAGACGTCTTTGCGTAAGCAGCAGGCTCGAAATCTGAGCCGCGCAAAATTGTGAAAATGGGTCATTGCAATCAGAAGGTCCATGGCTCAATTTGTTTTCAGATGCATAGAAACCAATTCAACATAACTGAGACTGAATGTGCCTGAAACTGAATCGTCAACTCCGGCGACCGTCGACATAACCCAAGCCGATGTGCGTGAATTCCTGCGAACTTGCGGATATGATTTGCCACGAGCGTGTCCGAAGTGCAGTTTTGAGCCTTGGGATGATTCTTTCACAACTCCTACTTCGGTAATGGCGACAATTATGAGGGATCCAGAAACAAGGTTTCCATATGACTCCTACCTATTTGGTTGCCCAAAATGTGGGTATCGGGAGGCTTTTTCTTGGGAACCACTTGTGAAATGGGTGCGCGTAAATAAATGAGTAAGAATAATGTGACAAACTTTCCGAATGCAGGGACCAGCGAGAGAGGGTCTGGAAACACAACGCAAGGTTCTGGTGGAGGCGGCGGCATGGAAGAGCGGTTATCGAAACTAGAAACATCGCAGGCCGTGATCGCCGAGAAGCTTGAAGGATTCCGAGTAAATTCGGCTCAGCGGATGGACAGTATCGAACGAAAGATTGACAAGTTGCCTTCAGAATGGGTGATGGCGCGCGTCGTATTTTATGTCGTTGGTGCTTTGATGGCGGCGACAATTTTTGGTCCCCGAGTGATTGCGATCCTGCAGAACGCTCCGTAGTAATCCCCCTCACAACATCCCCGGCACCACCTGATCCGGGGGTCTGTGCCCATCGGCAAACGTCTTGATGTTGATGATCACTTTCTCTCCCATTTCCACCCGGCCTTCCAAGGTCGCCGATCCCATATGCGGCAGCAGGACAACGTTGGGCAGATCGCGCAGGCGGGGGTTTAGCTCATGGCCGTGTTCGAACACATCCAGCCCCGCACCTGCGATTTCACCCGACCGCAGGCCCCGC
>JANOFE010000100.1:0-5423 GCA_031413495.1 Pseudorhodobacter sp.
GCCGTCTTTGCCTGCGTATTCCTCATACCCGAACGGCACATCGAACATCGCGCGTGGGAAATATGCGCCCAAAGGTCCGCCTACTTGAACTGCCTTCACAGGCCGCCCAGTTGCGCAACCCCCTGCAATATCGTCAATAATCTGGCCCAACGTCAGGCCAAACGCCGCCTCATAAAGGCCGCCCTGCGCCACATTGCCAGCGATCTGCAAAGGGATCGTGCCCCGCGACCGACCAATGCCGAAATCTTTGTAAAACGCCGCCCCACGTTCCAAAATCACCGGCACCGTCGCCAGTGAAATCACGTTGTTCACAACGGTCGGCTTGCCGAGGAAACCCTCCAACGCTGGCAGTGGCGGCTTTGCCCGCACCACGCCGCGTTTGCCCTCAAGCGAGTTCAAAAGCGACGTCTCCTCGCCGCAGACATAGGCCCCGGCACCGACACGAATTTCCATGTCAAACGCATGAACGGTGCCTAGTACTGACCCGCCGAGTATCCCCGCCGTGCGTGCAATCACCACTGCCTGTGACATCACATCAATCGCGTCCGGGTATTCCGAACGAATGTACACAAATCCCTTTGTAGCACCGACTGCGATGCCCGCAATGATCATCCCTTCGATCAACGTAAAGGGGTCACCTTCCATCAACATCCGGTCGGCAAAGGTGCCGGAATCCCCTTCATCGGCATTGCAGACGATATATTTCCGGTCCGCCTTGGCCCCGGCCACGGTTTTCCACTTGATTCCCGTCGGAAACCCCGCCCCGCCACGCCCGCGCAAGCCGCTTTCAGTAACCTCGGCCACCACAGCCTCCGGCCCCATCGCCAAAGCCCGCTGCAACCCAACCAACCCGCCGTGATCGCGGTAATCGACGACTGACAACGGGTCAATCACCCCAACCCGCGCGAAGGTCAGCCGGGTTTGCCCGCGCATCCACGGCAGATCATCCGTCAACCCCAACGCTTTGGGGTGCGCCGACAAATCACCAAACAGCCCGGCTACATCGCCCGCAGCCATCGGCCCAAACGCCATACGGCCAGCATCTGTTACCACCTCCACCAGCGGCTCCAGCCAGACCATACCACGCGATCCGTTGCGCACCAATTCCACCGCCACGCCACGCCGCGCAGCCTCGGCCATAATCGCCAAAGCCACCTCATCGGCACCCAGGGCCTTCGCAGCCGCATCCAAAGGCAGGTAAATCTTCATGTCCGCACCCCGGCCAGCAGCGCATCAAGGCGCGCTTCATCCACCCGGCCCACGATTTTGCCATCCACCATCGCGGCGGGCGCACAGGCACAAAGGCCCAGACAAAATATCGGCTCCAGCGTCACTGCGCCATCCGCCGTGGTGCCGTGCCAGTCCACACCCAAAACCGCCTGCGCGTGCGCCGCAACCCGGTCTGCGCCCATCGCTTGGCACGCCTCGGCCCGGCACAGTTTTACCACATGCTTACCCGCAGGTTCTTCGCGGAAATCATGGTAAAAGCTGACCACGCCATGCACTTCGGCGCGGCTTAGGTTCAACGATTTTGCAATCATCGGCAGCACGTCTTGTGGCACATGGCCGAACTCGGCTTGTACGGCGTGAAGTATCGGCAAAAGTGGCCCTTCCAGCCCTGCATGCGCAGTCAATATGTCCTGCACTTGGGCGGTTTGCGCTGCATTTGCCTGCATTTTGGCTGATCTCCGATTGGCTGATTTTCTTCTACGCAGATTGATAGGCAAATCAATAGTGATATGCCGTTAATCCATAGAGGAAATCTATCAAGCCACCTTCACCTCGGCCACCTTCCGCGCCGCCTCCAGCAATGCCGCCAAAATCGGCGTGTGCGGCTCGCGATGCGCGGCGATCAGCCCAACCAAATGCTCGGCCTCGGGGGCCACAATCGGTATCGCGCAAAGCTGCCCGCCCGCCGCAAACAGATCGGCCAGTTTTTTCGGCAGAATACTCGCCCAATGGCCAGACATCACATGCGCAATCAGGGTGATGGTGGAATTGCTTTCCACTGATGGATGCACAGAAATTCCTGCCTCGGTCAAATGCTGCGAAACGATTCTGCGGTTCTGCATGTCACTGGTCAGCAAGCATAATGGCAGCGCGCCAAGATCGGCCCAAGTCACTTGCTTGCGGTCCGCAAACTGCGTTCCGGGCGCGCAGAGCAGGCGGTAAAACTCGGCATAAAGTGGCACTGTGGTGACCCGGCCAAGCGGTTCATTGTCGAGGTATGTGATCCCTGCATCCAGTTCCAACCGCTCGA
Organism: Pseudorhodobacter sp.; assembly: GCA_031413495.1. Lineage (GTDB taxonomy): Bacteria > Pseudomonadota > Alphaproteobacteria > Rhodobacterales > Rhodobacteraceae > JACMNW01. Next base: position 2,261 of record JANOFE010000100.1, read on the forward strand.
TCCCGGCCAGAATTTCCGCGCTCGTGCGCGACAGAACTGTCACCCGCACATTGGGGTGGCGCGCAATAAACGGGGCTGTCAGATCGGCCACCATCGGCAGCGCGGTCGGAATTACCCCCAACCGCAAATTGCCGGACAAGCCGGTTCGTACCGCGCGCATCTCATCGCGCAAGGCCCGTGCATCCCCCGCAATACGCCGCGCCCAATCCAGCACCCGCAACCCTTCTGGCGTCAGCCCCTGAAACCGTGATCCCCGGAATACCAACTGCACGCCAAGTTGGTCTTCCAGCTGTTTTATGGCCGAAGAAAGTGTGGGTTGCGTCACCCCGCACACATCCGCCGCACGGCCAAAATGCCGCTCGTTCGCCAAGGCTATGAACATTTCCAACTTGTCGATCATTGTAATCTTGTGCCTGCAATCGAAGGCCTCAGCAACCGAGGCTTGTTGAACAGCACTTTGCGACCTAAGTCATAAAACATGAAACGCTTTATCCCCTTCCTGAAAAAACCGCCGCTTGTGCCTGTGATCCGTCTGCAAGGCACCATTGCCGCAGGCGCGCGTGGCGGCCTGTCCGATGCGGCCCTCGCCCCGCTTATCGAAAAGGCCTTTGCGCGCGGCAAACCCGTGGCCGTGGCCTTGGTGATCAATTCGCCGGGTGGCTCGCCCGTGCAATCGTCGCTTATAGCAGCCCGCATCCGCAGGCTGGCTGATGAAAAGGGCATACCCGTTCATGCCTTTGTTGAAGATGTGGCTGCATCGGGCGGCTATTGGCTGGCCTGTGCGGCAGATCATATCTGGGTCGATAATTCTTCCATTGTGGGGTCAATCGGCGTTATTTTCGCCAGCTTTGGTTTTCAGGATCTGATGGCAAAACAAGGGGTTGAACGCCGCGTTGTCACTGCAGGCAAATCCAAAAGTCTGGCCGACCCGTTCCTGCCGCAAAAGCCCGAAGATGTGCAGCGCCTGATTGCCCTGCAAACGCCCATTCATAACGCGTTCATCGACCACGTAAAGGCGCGGCGCGGCGCGCGGTTGCAGGCGGATGCAGACCTTTTTAATGCCGATGTCTGGGTTGGCCAAGGCGGCGTTGATGTGGGGCTGGCCGACGGTGTTGCGCATCTGGTGCCACAGATGAAGGCGCTTTACGGCGACAAGGTGCGCTTGGTTCCCTACGGCCAGCGGCGTACGCTGGCCCAGCGGTTTGGGATGCAATTGACCGATACTGCCCTGTCTGCGGTCGAGGATCGCGCCCTTTGGTCGCGCTACGGGCTATGACATGCTGATTAAAATCTCCCTTCTGCTGTTGGTGGCTATCGCGGTGCTTGGCATCTTTGGCCGCACGCGGTTTCCGCCATCTTTGGGCGGGCGGAAAAAGACAAGGATTCAGGGCAGTGTTAAAGTCTGCCCCAAATGCGGACGTCACCAAATCGGCAAGGCTGATTGCACCTGCGATAAGGGGGCCTGACGCAATGCGCGCGCTGGTCACTGGGGCGGGGAAAAGGCTGGGCCGTGCGATGGCGCTGTATCTGGCGCAGCGTGGCTATGACGTGGCCGTGCATTATGCGGCATCACAGGCCGATGCCGATACCGTGGTCGCCGAAATCATTGCTATGGGCCGTCGCGCCGTGGCCCTGCAGGCCGATCTGTTGATCGAAGCGGAAACGCAAACGCTGGTTGCAAGAGCGGCCGATGCGTTGGGCGGGCCGCTGATCCTGCTGATCAACAACGCCTCGATCTTTGAACACGACACGATTGCGTCGGCCACCCGGCAAAGCTGGGATCGCCATGCTGAAAGCAACCTGCGCGCGCCGTTCGTATTGACACAAGCCTTCGCCGCACAGGCACCGCCAGCGGTGTCCGATGCGGCGGGCGAACTGGTGGCAGTAGCGATGATCATGAACATGATTGATCAACGGGTTCTGAAACTGACCCCTGAATTCATGTCGTATACTTTGGCCAAAATGGGTCTTTGGGCACTGACCCAAACAGCGGCGCAGGCCCTTGCCCCGCACATCCGTGTCAATGCCATTGGGCCGGGCCCAACCCTGCAAGGCGTGCGGCAAACGGCGGATCATTTTGCCAAACAACGCGCATCTACGGTTCTGGGGCGGGGGGCAAATGCCCATGATATCACCGCAGCGCTTGGTTTTTTCCTTGATGCACCAGCGGTTACCGGGCAATTGATCTGTGTCGATGGCGGCCAACATTTGGCGTGGAAAACACCTGACGTTCTGGGGCTTGAATAACCGCAAAATCGGCCGCGCAATAAAGTTGTGCACCTTTGGTGTTTGGTTCACAAAGATGTCATAGAAACCCTTGATTAATCAGGCAATTCCACCACAATGGATATTCTTTGTAACAAAATCAATGCTTTGACAATATGCCTAAAAAATAGGCAGATCGGCGAAAGTGGCCAAAAACAAGGAAAATTCGACGCTCCCAGAATGTTTTGCGCAGACTTATCCACAGAAACCGTGGACAGCTTTTCTCTTGCCCCCATGCAGTTATCATTGCAGGCAAGGCGGGGAATCGGCACCTTAGTATAGGGCGGCACAGACGTGCAGGACACAGATCAAACGTCAGACAACTTGCCCACCGGACACGGCGTTATTCAAGCCTACCTGAAGACTTTGGATGGCTCGCCCGGGGTTTACCGGATGCTCGATGCTGGCTCGCAGGTGCTGTATGTCGGCAAGGCGCGCAACCTGAAGGCGCGGGTTTCCAACTATGCACGTCCCTCCGGGCATTCGGGCCGAATCGCCCGGATGATCAGTGAAACCGCCACCATGATGTTTTTGACCACCCGCACCGAAACCGAAGCGTTGCTGTTGGAACAAAACCTGATCAAGCAGTTGAAACCCCGTTACAACGTGCTGCTGCGTGATGATAAAAGTTTCCCGAACATCCTGATCCCAACGGGTCACGCTTTCCCGATGATCAAGAAACACCGTGGCAAGAAATCTGAAAAGGGTGCCTATTTCGGCCCCTTCGCATCGGCCGGCGCCGTCAACCGCACCCTGAACCAGCTGCAGCGCGTATTCCTTTTGCGCACCTGCACCGACGCCACATTCGATGCCCGCACAAGGCCTTGCCTGCTGTTCCAGATCAAACGCTGCGCCGCCCCTTGTGTGGGCAAAGTCTCAACCAATGATTACGCAGCCC
>JANOFE010000101.1:0-8712 GCA_031413495.1 Pseudorhodobacter sp.
CAGGAATCCGACTTGAAAAGCCCGACGAGGAAGAAGCCCACCCCGGAGCAAAAGCGCGATCTTCTGTTTGCCTGGTGCGTCGCCAAGTTCGTCAAGTCCAATGCCATCGTCTTCTGCCGCGATGGCGCCACGCTCGGCGTCTGGATGACAAACGCTATTCCGGCGACCGCGAACTGGAAAACCCACTCGCCGCCGTGCAGATGGGCCTGATCTATGTGAACCCCGAAGGCCCGAACGGCACACCTGATCCGGTCGGGTCGGGCCGCGACATTCGGGAAACCTTCGCCCGGATGGCGATGAACGATGAAGAAACCGTGGCACTGGTCGCGGGTGGCCATACTTTTGGCAAAGCCCATGGCGCAGGCGACCCTACCCTTGTCGGGGTTGATCCCGAAGGCGCATCCATCGTTGAAATGGGGCTTGGCTGGCGCAACGCACTTGGCACAGGTGTCGGTGGCCACACCACCACCAGCGGCATTGAGGGCGCATGGAAGCCAAACCCAACCACTTGGGATATGGGGTATTTCAAGGTTCTGTTCAAATATGACTGGGATCTGGTGCATAGCCCGGCTGGCGCACAGCAATGGCGCGCCCGCGATGTGGCCCCCGAAGACATGGTCGTTGATGCGCATGACCCCTCGATCATGCACGCGCCGATGATGACAACAGCCGACATGGCAATGCGCATGGACCCGATCTATGGCCCGATCTCGCGCCGCTTTCAGGCCGACCCTGATGCCTTTGCCGATGCCTTTGCCCGCGCATGGTTCAAACTGACACACCGCGACATGGGCCCGATTGTGCGCTATTTGGGTGCCGACGTACCCGCCGAAGAAATGATCTGGCAAGACCCGATCCCTGCGGCGCAGCACGCGACAATTGACACCAATGACATCGCCAACCTAAAGGGTCTTATTCAATCCTCTGGGCTGACCACAGCAGAATTGGTCAGCACCGCCTGGGCATCGGCATCCACCTTCCGTGGGTCAGACAAACGCGGCGGTGCCAATGGCGCGCGCCTTCGTCTTGCCCCGCAGAAAGACTGGGATGTGAACCAGCCCGTCCAACTGTCCCGCGTTTTGGCAGTGTTGGAAGGCATTCAGGCCAACTTCAATACGCAATTTGGCGCGACCAAAGCGTCACTGGCTGACATCATCGTGCTGGGTGGGAATGTGGGCATTGAACGGGCCGCAGCGGCAGCAGGGCACAGTATCGAGGTGCCCTTTTCGCCGGGTCGGACCGACACCACGCAAGCGCAGACCGATATCGACAGCTTCGCAGCCCTGGAACCGGGCGCTGATGGCTTCCGCAACTATCTGCGGACAAAATATACCTTGTCGGCCGAAGAATTGCTGATCGACAAAGCACAGCTGTTGACCCTTAGCGCGCCGGAAATGACGGTGTTGGTGGGGGGCTTGCGTGTCTTGAACGCCAATTTTGGCGGCTCACAGCTGGGTGTTTTGACGAACCGCGCAGGCACCCTGACCAACGACTTCTTTGTTAACCTGCTGGATATGCGCACCGTCTGGAAGGTAACTTCGGCTGGCGAAGACACATTTGAAGGGCGGGACCGCACCACCGGCGCACCAAAATGGAAAGGCAGCCGGGTTGATCTTGTGTTCGGATCAAATTCGCAACTGCGTGCGATTGCCGAAGTTTACGGATCAAGCGACGCGCAAGGCATGTTTGTGCGTGATTTCGTTGCGGCTTGGACCAAAGTGATGAACCTTGATCGGTTCGATCTGGTCTGACCCAAACCGGCTTTGCGCCCTGCACTGTGCCGTAGCCCGCGCCTAAGACCTGAAAACGCTCTGACAAAGCGTTTTCAGGTTATTCGCCGTTTGCCCGTCACCCAATCAAAGGCCCCGACCGCCCATAAGCCGCGTCATAGTGCCTGCGCAACCGTTGCAACGCTATGCGCAGCACGATCTTGCCAGACCGCGCCGACCAGCCCATGCGCTTTTCAGCCACTTCCAACCCTTCCAGATAGCAGCAACAGCGCAGCACCATATCCCCCAAACCGGGGCCAAGATCGCGCAGGGCAGCAGCCACCCTGTCACGCGCGGCGCGGGGCCCTTCGGCACCACCCGCGTCACCGCGAAAACTGCCGCGGTCCGCGCCGGTCAAAAACCGATCCCAGTTTTGCGCCACGCGCGGCCCCATTTGTGCCAGCTCAAAATCCTCACGCAGCCGTTCTGCCGCAACCACCAGATCTGCCTCCAGAAACAAGTTGCCATCCTTGTCACGCCGCCGCCCAAGCGACGCGACCGGGCTTTCCGCCAGATTATAACGCGGTCTTCGCGGGCCATCGTCGCCTTGCAAAACCCGCTCATCCCAACTGCGGTGCTGGTCGCCAAAAGGCGTCGCACTTTCCGCCATGCCGCCGCGGGTGCGGTCGTCTTCGTCGGTCATCCGCTTTAGGGCGGCGCGCCCCGCTGACGTGATTTCATAAGTTGCCACACGCCCCGCCTTGCGGCAGGCAATCCAGTCTTTCAACACAAACGCCTGTGCCACCAATCGTTCCACCACGCCTGTGCGCGCGGCACGACCGTCGGCAAATTCCCGCATCACAACCGCTTTTTCCATGTCCGGCGCAATGGCCAACACCGCCCCCGGTTCCACAAGCCTGCGCAAAATGCGGCGGCCTTCACGCGCCAAAGCGGCATCATCCATGGCAAGTCTGTCATTGCGGATCGTCAGTGTCATCTGTTCGGCACCCCTTTTGGCTGGATTGGATAGCTCACGACCCTGCCTGCGCCCCAGTGCTGCCAGCGCCGCATCCATCAAGGGATCGTCGCGGCGGTTCTCATAGCGCCGCACATGCCGCATCACGGTTGACGCGTGGCATCCCTCGCGACGCGCAAGTGCGCGCAACGATTGCCCATCCTCGGTGTGGTCAAGATACAGCCGCACCGCGCTGGGAAGCCAAGTTGGCAATGTTAGCTCGTCTGTCAGCTCTGCGCTTTTCATCTTAATTCCGTGCCACCGACGCGATTGATCCTTTCCAAACAGGAAGCTCTCAACCCTCGGCGGTAATGGTTACTGGCGGGTTAATTTCAGGTCGTAGCGCCATAATGGTAACCAAACTCTAAACAAACGAAAAAGCGGCGCGCGGTGCAATCGGCAGTCGCGCAACGCTGGGTTGAGTTGGGGCATGGTGACCTCGTGCATCTACTGGAGGCTTTGATGACCGACTTTCGAACTTTTTTGGCCGATCTGCGCCGCCCTCGGTTGCTGATCCGGGCCGCGCGCTTTGGCGTTGCCGATTACAAACGCGACCGGGATCTGCTCCGCCTGATCAACGCAACCAACCGCGCCACACCGGAGGCCGCGTTGCCACAATTGATTTCAGCAGAAGAACAGATGGAAGAAACCCGCCGCGCCGGCGACGCCGCCTATTCCGTATCGCGCCATATCGAGGTGCTGATCGCCCTGATTGCCGAAGCGCGCCTGTTGCCGCGCAGCCTGCAGGCGTAAAAAAAGGCCCGCGCATCAGTGGATACGCGGGCCTGATTTTCAGTGTCTGACCAAATCAGACAAACGCGTCGGGCATTTCCGATTTCCGCTTTGCCACATAGTCGGCCAACGCATCCGACACGGCAATATCAAGATCGGGTTGCTGATAATCGCCCAGCATTTTCTTGACCCGCTCTGCTGCCAGCGTTTCCGTATCGCGCGCGCCTTCTTCGGCCCATGTCTCGAACGGTTTATAATCGAACAAGTCCGACCGCCAGAACGCCGTCTTGAAATTGTCCTGTGTGTGCTGGCACCCTAGGTAATGCCCGCCCGGTCCCACCTCCCGCATGGCATCCATCGCCTGCCCGTTAGTATCCATCATCACGCCCTTGGCTAGATGGTGCAGCGTGCCCAGCTGATCCGCATCCATCACGAATTTCTCGTAGGAACTGACCAATCCACCCTCCAGCCAGCCGCAGGCATGCAGCATGAAATTGACCCCCGCCAGCAACGCCATGTTCAGGCTGTTCGCGGTTTCATACGCCGCCTGCGCATCCGGCAGTTTTGATCCGCAGAATGACCCGCCAGACCGATACGGCAGGTTCAACCGCCGCGCCAATTGCCCGGCCCCATACGTGATATGCGCGGCTTCCGGCGTCCCAAACGTCGGCGCACCGCTGTTCATATCAATCGAGGTCACAAACGCCCCGAAAATCACCGGCGCACCGGGCTGCACCAACTGGCTGTAGGCGACACCCGCCAACACTTCGGCCAACACCTGCGTCAACGTTCCCGCCACCGTCACCGGGGCCATTGCACCACCCACAATAAACGGACTGATAATCGCCGCCTGCCCCGCCCGCGCGTACACCTCCAACGCACCCATCATGATCGAATCAAAGGTCAGCGGGCTGTTGATGTTGATCAGCGACGTCATCACCACGTTCTCATCCACAAACGCATCGCCGAACAAGATCTTCGACATCGCCACCGAATCCTCGGCGCGGGAAGGCTCGGTCACAGACCCCATGTAGGGTTTGTCGCTCAACTGCATATGCGCAAGCAACATATCCAAATGCCGCTTGTTCACCGGCACATCCGTCGGCTCACAGACCGTGCCGCCCGAATGGTGCAGCCACTTCGACATATAGCCAAGCTTCACGAAATTCTGGAAATCGGCAATCGTCGCATAGCGCCGCCCACCGGCTTGGTCGCGCACAAAGGGCGGGCCGTACACCGGGGCCAGCACCATATCACGCCCGCCCACATTTACATTCCGCTCAGAATTGCGCGCGTGTTGCATAAAAGAAGACGGCGCCGTCGCGCACAACTTCCGCGCCAAGCCGCGCGGAATATGCACCCGCTCGCCGCGCACATCCGCCCCCGCCGCACGCCAAAGCGCCAAGGCTGGTTCATTTTCAAGGAAATTAACGCCAATTTCCTCCAAAACCGTATCAGCGTTCCATTCAATAATGGCCAACGCTTCCTCGTTCAAAATCTCAAAATTCGGAATGTTCCGGCTGATGAACTTCGCCGTCTCAAAGCTGACCGCCGTCCGCTCTGCCCGCCGTGCCACACCGCCACCGCCACGAGCCCTGCGCCCTGATACTTCGTTCATCCTAGCCTCCGATATTGTTTGCCACCTTATGCAACCAAGCCGCCTTCAAACGCCCCCCGAATGCGCCGCAAAGCCGCCAAAACCGACATCGCAAGGGCCTAGATACGACATGAGGCTTCCTTTTCGCCCAAATACTCAAACCCGCTCCAACCTCGCGCCGCCCTTGCCCATATCTCGCCTTATACCTACAGTCTTGCCGCATGGCACAGCTTGACCAGTATCTTGCGCGCATTGGCCACCATGGCCCGGTCAAGCCGGATCTGGCCACGCTTATCAGCATTCACCGTGCGCAGGCCATGTCGGTGCCCTATGAAGGGATTGATGTCTATTCCGGTATCCCGCTTGATCACAGCCACGACGGCATTTTTCGCAAGATCGTTGAAAATCGCCGCGGCGGTTGGTGGCACGAATCCAATGGCTTGCTTGGCTGGGCGCTGCAAACGGTGGGGTTCAATGTTATGCGCGCGGCGGCAGGTGTCTACCGCAGCCAGCGCGGCGATACAGCCCTTGGAAACCATGTTATTTTGCTGGTCCGGCTGGATCAGACCTATCTCGCCGATCTGGGCTTGGGGGATGCGCTGCGCGTGCCCATCCCGTTGTCAGAAGGCATCCACGACCATGGCCCCCACAGCTTCCGTCTTGAAAAGCTGCCAGATGGCTATTGGCGGTTTCACAATCACGCCTTGGGCAGCCCAACGGATTTTGATTTTCGCGACGCCCCGGCAGACGAAGATTTGTTATCGCAAAGGTGCAGCTTTCTGCAAACCAGCTCGGTCTCTGCCTTTGTCGAAACCTTCGAATGTATCGCCATGCGCCCCACGACGTCGCTGACCATCCTTGGCCGCGTATTGCGCGCGACCAGCCCGAACGGCATCGAAAAGCGACTGATCACATCGCCTGATGAAATGGCCGCAATACTGGCGCGCGACTTTGGCATCACCAACGCGCCCATCAACAGGGTCTGGCCGCGCATTCTTGCCCGCCACGCCCAACTTTTCGGCAGCGAAGATGCGATCCCAAATTGACGCTTCGCCCTTGCACCGCAGGGACTGCGGCATTATTCCCCTGCCCCATGACCCAACATGATCGCCTTCTCATCATCGACTTCGGCAGCCAAGTCACCCAGCTGATCGCGCGCCGCTTGCGCGAGCTGAACGTCTATTGCGAAATTCACCCGTTCAACAAAGTCACCGACGCATTCCTTGCTGACTTTGCCCCCAAAGCGGTGATCCTGTCGGGCGGGCCGTCCTCCGTCTTCGCCGATGGCGCACCAATGCCGCCACCATCGCTTTTCACCCTCGGCGTGCCGCTTCTGGGCATCTGCTATGGCCAGCAAGTGATGATGCACTGCTTGGGTGGCAAAGTTGAACGCGGCCACGGCACCGCCGAATTCGGCCGCGCTTTCGTCACCCCAACCATGCTGACCCACCCCATCCTCGCAGGATGGTTCCCGCCAGAAGATGGCCCGCAGGCCCGCGAACAAGTCTGGATGAGCCACGGCGACCACGTCTCCGCCCTCGCCCCCGGTTTCAATGTCTACGGCACCTCGCCCAACGCACCCTTCGCAATCACCGCCGATCCCGCGCGTCATTTCTATGCCGTTCAATTCCACCCCGAAGTGCATCACACCCCCAAGGGCGCGAAACTTTACGAAAACTTCGTGAAAATGGCTGGCTTCAAAGGTGATTGGACCATGGGGGCCTACCGTGCCGAGGCCATCGCCAAAATCCGCGCACGGGTCGGCAAAGGCCGCGTCATCTGCGCCCTGTCAGGCGGTGTTGACAGCTCTGTCGCCGCCGTGTTGATCCATGAGGCGATTGGTGATCAGTTGACCTGCGTCTATGTCGATCACGGCCTCATGCGCCTGAACGAATCCGAACAAGTCGTGTCGATGTTCCGCGAACACTACAACCTACCGCTCATCCATGCCGACGAATCCGATCTGTTCTTGGGCAAACTCAAAGGAATCTCCGACCCCGAAACCAAACGCAAAATCATTGGCGGTCTGTTCATCGAGGTGTTCGAAAAACACGCAAAAGCCATCGGCGGCGCGGAATTCCTGGCTCAAGGCACGCTTTACCCCGATGTGATCGAATCCGTCTCCTTCTCTGGCGGCCCAAGCGTCACCATCAAATCGCATCACAATGTCGGCGGCCTGCCCGCACGCATGAACATGCAACTGGTCGAACCGCTGCGCGAGCTGTTCAAGGACGAAGTCCGCGCTTTGGGCCGCGAACTGGGGCTACCCGACAGCTTTATCGGCCGCCACCCCTTCCCCGGCCCCGGCCTCGCCATCCGCTGCCCGGGTGAGATTACCACCGAAAAACTGGGTATCTTGCGCAAGGCCGATGCAGTTTACATCGACCAGATCCGAAAACACGGGCTTTACGATGAAATCTGGCAAGCCTTCGCCGCCATCCTGCCGATGAAAACTGTCGGCGTCATGGGCGATCACCGCACATATGACTACGCCCTCGCCCTGCGCGCCGTCACATCTGTGGACGGCATGACCGCCGACACCTACCCCTTCACCCACGATTTCCTTGGCGAAACCATGACCCGCATCATCAACGAAGTGCCGGGCATCAACCGCGTGTTTTACGACATCACGTCAAAGCCGCCGGGCACGATTGAACTCGAATGATCATGCTTACCGGCACTTTGACCTGCCCGACGCCAGACGATCTTGAAATCGTCGAAACCTACTTGCCTGACCATATCCGCCTTAGCCGCGAAGAACCGGGTTGCCTGACCTTTACTGTCACCCAAACCGCCAACCCACTGATCTGGCAGCTTGACGAATCCTACGCCGATAAACCCGCGTTTGACGCACACCAGACCCGCAACCGCGCGTCGATCTGGTGGCAAATGTCTCAGGGCCTAGTCCGCGATTTCAAAATCACCGAAGCCTAATCCAACAAAAAAAGGGGCCACGGTTTCCCGCAGCCCCCTTCTTTACCCAAAGATCAAATCACCCCTTCGGGCGGTTTGAGATTTGGAAGGTGTCAAAAGTATACTCTGCCACCTGATTCCAAAGGTTTGCCTCGTTGCGGAACTTCTCCATATGCGCCCAGATGGTCGCAAAATCGGGGTTTGCAGCGGCGATCTCGGCGTAAAGCTTGTTCGCTGCGGCAAAGGCCGCTTCCATCACGTCCTTGGGATAGGGCCGCAACTGCGCGCCGCCAGCCACCAGACTGCGCAATGCCGCCGGGTTTTTCGCGTCATACTTAGCCAGCATATCAACGTTGGCCATCGCAGCAGCCGTCTTTACGATCGACTGATATTCCGGCGGCAGACCGTTCCATTTCTCAAGGTTAATCATGAACGACAGCGTCGGACCACCTTCCCAGAAACCGGGATAGTAATAATACGGCGCCACCTTGTTCAGGCCCAGCTTTTCGTCGTCGTAAGGGCCAACCCATTCCGCCGCATCAATCGTGCCACGCTCCAGCGATGGATAGATATCACCGCCCGGAATTTGCTGTGGCACCACACCCAGCGCCTCCATCACCTTGCCGCCCATGCCGCCGATGCGCATCTTCACCCCGGCGAGGTCAGCGACCGAGTTGATTTCCTTGCGCCACCAGCCACCCATTTGCGCGCCGGTGTTGCCGCCTGGAAACGCGATCAGGTTTTGC
>JANOFE010000102.1:0-1207 GCA_031413495.1 Pseudorhodobacter sp.
ACCAAAGGCATCTACGTGCATGGCCAAGAAGTTGCCCCCAGCAAGTTCCCCAAGCAGATCGCATTTAACGTGATCCCGCATATCGACGTTTTCCTTGATGACGGCTCTACACGCGAAGAATGGAAAATGGTCGCGGAAACCAAGAAAATTCTCGATAAATCCATCAAAGTCACCGCCACCTGCGTGCGCGTGCCGGTCTTCGTTGGCCATTCGGAATCGATCAATATTTAATTCCACGATTTTCTTGATGAACACGAAGCCCGCGATATCCTGCGCGAAGCCCCCGGTATCATGGTGATCGATAAACGCGAGGCTGGCGGCTACATCACCCCCATCGAATGTGTGGGCGAATACGCCACCTACATCAGCCGCATCCGCCAAGACAGCACGATAGATAACGGCATCAACCTATGGTGCGTCAGTGACAACCTGCGCAAAGGTGCGGCGCTGAACGCCGTGCAGATCGCGGAACTTCTGGGCAGCAAGCATCTGAAAAAGGGCTGAAGCGCGCCCGGACGATCAATCCGTGGATGATCGTCAGCGCTGAACGCACGGCCCGCAAGCGCCGGGCCGGGGAAAACGTAGGGCGGGGTTCACCCCGCCACGCGCAAATCCCGTAGGGTGCGCATTCATTGCGCACCATTTCCCGCCCTCAAACACAGGGCCGCCCCCGACCTCGGGATGGCGCAACAACGCTTGTCTTAGGCACTTTACCCCTCAACCCCTCCCGAAGAAGTTCTGCTGGCAACACCCCAAACGCGCCCTCCCGTCTGGGGTGAAGGGGGCGTTCGGAGCAAGTTCTTGGTTTCCGGCACCTTAGCGGAAAAACGGACGCGAAGGGTCGGCCACGACACGCGGGATTCGGATTAGGAAAGACTTGCGCGACCCATTGTGTGATTTATCCTGCTAAGCATGGACTTGATTTACCCAATAAATTTCGTGGGCCACGATGAGTGGATGAGCAGCGGGTACGCATTAGAACTAGCGGGCGGCGATGTCATTACCCGTGAGGGTGAAGTTCTCGGAGTTTGGCGTGTCGTGGCATATGATCCGGAAGCTAACGATGAGGGCGGGCGGTATGAGTTCATTCTAAACGGACAAGATGTCGTAAAGTCCGCGGAAGAGTTTGCACATCTGGATTTCAGGACCAGTCGAGGGTTAGCATTGTCAACTCTGACTCGTGAGATAAAGGAATGGCAAGAAACTC
>JANOFE010000103.1:0-2143 GCA_031413495.1 Pseudorhodobacter sp.
CGGCCAGAATGTAGGCGTTAAGCGACGCGGCGGTGTTCAGGGCCGGTCCCATGCCGGAGCCGGTATCCCGGTACCACGAGCCCTTGCTGGCGTCGAGGTCGATGCCGGCAATCCTCCACAAACGTAATTCGGCGGCATGCGTGCCGCTCTTGTCGCCGCGCGAAACGAAAGCGGGACGGGTGGAAAAGTCGGCGCTGGCGATACGGCGCTCAACACCGCCGCCTCGATGAATGCCTATATCCTCGCCGACCGCGGCACCTGGCTCTCGTTCAAGAATCGCGGCGATCTGGGCATCGTCGTCGAAGGCGACACGAAGCTGTTCAATCAGTACGGCGTGATCCTGGTCAATCCCGCCAGGCATCCGCATGTCAAACAAGCCGCGGGGCAACAATTCATCGACTGAGCACCGCCTCTGCTTCAACCTTGCCGCGCATCGTCATCAGGGCGTCGTGCATTTCGGCGTATTTGCCCTGCTGCCGCGATGCCAGGGCGGCGCGGGCGGCAAAAGCAGACCCCTCGCTCAGGATAGGCCACTCACGCAAAACAAGCCGCACGTTGGTGTCCTCGGCCATCAAGGCATTGACTTCGGGCATGGCCCGTTTGCAGTAGGGGCAGTTATAGTCGAAGAATTCGACAATCGTGACGTCGCCGTCTGGATTGCCGAACATCGGGGCATTGGGGTCGCGTTCCAAAGTGGTGCGTTCTTTGGTGAGGACAGACGCGGCTGTGGCGGCCTGAGCTTCGGCTTGGCGCGCTTCCAGGGCCTGCAAGGCTTCCAGCACCAGTTCGGGATTTTCCCGAAGTGTTTCGGCCACGAGCGCCTTGATCCGATCATCGGAGATCTCTTGCGACAAGGATTGTTCTGGCAACGCCAGTGCAAACGTGGCGGCTAGGATCATTTGGGAAACGCGCATAAGTGAGACCTTCTGGGAAATGTGGCTGATTTTGCCTTGTGTGATCCCTCTAGCAACTAGAGAGGCAAGCAGGATTCTTCTTGGGGTAAGATTAAGGTGCTGGTTCATTCGCTCGCCGCCTCCATGCGGGTGCGGTCTTCCTGCGTGGTGCGGACCCGCGCTGGCCAGGTGAATTTGATATAGGCGAGGATCGCTTCGATCTCGGCATCCGAAAGTTGCTCACCGAACGCGGGCATGCCTGATAGGAAATCGACACCCATCTCGTCCAGCACAACTTGCCCACCTTTGCGGATGTAGTTGAGCAACATTTCATCCCCGTGGTGCCACGTATGACCTGTCTCGTCGTGCGGAGGTGCAGGATAAGTCCCGTTCGAGTTTGCTGATTGCCAGTTCGGCTGCCCTTCCAGATCTGCGCCGTGGCAGGATGCACATGTTTCCTGATACGTCGTCCGACCCAATTCGATATCCGGCTCTTTGTGAAAGAAGGCGAAGGATGGAGTGGCCACGCTCGCCAAAAGCCCGCCGATGAGCAACGACCTTTGAAGGCGCAACGGCGGTCTGTTCTTCTCCCAAAAGGTCATGTCCGGCTCACAATTGATGCGCACCATCGGGTGGAAGGATGCGATCGGACAAGAGTGCCAGCTGATCGCTGACGCGGGTCCTTTGCGACGCGGGATAAGCGTCCGTCGGTGGCAATCCGCCGTGTTGCGCAAACAGCATGATATCGCGTGCTATCGGCGCGGCAGCCGTGGAACCTCCGCCACCATGCTCGACTACCACTGTGACCGCATAGCGGGGTGCGTCGAACGGGGCAAAAGCAACAAACAGCGCGTGGTCCCGACGGTTCCACGGCAGTTCGTCCTGTGACCGCACACCCGCCGCGCGTTCCGCCGCCGAGATCGAGAATACCTGGCTTGAGCCGGTTTTACCTGCCATCACCTTTGTCGGGTCGGCAATTCTTGACGCGTAGGCAGTTCCACGTTCGTGGTTCGACACCTCGAACATACCCTGCCGAACGATGGACAGCGCCTCAGTTGAAAGTCCCAGAGACGCCGTAGCGGGGTTTTCCGTCGACGCACCGCTGATCGACCGCACCATCCGTGGCAGCACGGCCGTGCCGGAAGCAAGCCGCGCCGCCATGGTTGCGAGCTGAATGGGCGAGGCCAGAGAAAAGCCTTGCCCGATTGAGGCGTTGATCGTATCGCCAATCAGCCAGTCCTGCCCGTATT
>JANOFE010000104.1:0-1007 GCA_031413495.1 Pseudorhodobacter sp.
TGAAGGGCTTGCTCACGACGCCCCTATCCTGCTGCCGATGCGCGCCGACGCGGCTGGCGAGCCGCGCGTCACCCTGACCGCCCGCGTGCTCAAAGACGCCATGTCCTGCCACATC
This sequence comes from Pseudorhodobacter sp., assembly GCA_031413495.1. GTDB lineage: Bacteria > Pseudomonadota > Alphaproteobacteria > Rhodobacterales > Rhodobacteraceae > JACMNW01. The sequence goes on from JANOFE010000104.1 coordinate 116, forward strand.
CTGATCACCGGCGCAGACAAACGCGAGGCATTGGAACGTGCACAAACGCTGACTGAACTTGAGGCGCCGGTAAAAGCCGTGCTGGCCAATGCAACCGTGCACTGGGCGGAGTAAAGCCATGACAGACCATTGGAAATCCCTCGCTCAAAGCCACGATGCCGTCAAAGGCCGTACAATCCTTGATCTTTTTGCCGACCCGAACCGCGCGGCCAACTTCTCGGCCCGCCTCGGCGACATGCTGTTTGATTACTCCAAAACCAACATAGACGCCGCGACGCGTGACCAGTTGCTGGCCCTCGCTACCGCCGCAAATCTTGCCACCAAACGCGACGCCATGTTCGCCGGGGCCGTTATCAATGAAACCGAAGGCCGTGCTGTTTTGCACACCGCTCTGCGCAACCTGAATGATCCCGTGATCCTTGATGGCCATGATGTGATGCCCGCCGTCCGCGCCACGCATAAGCGGATGGAGGCGTTTTGCGATGACGTGCGCACGGGCCGCTTTACTGGCCAGGGCGGCAAGATCACCGATGTCGTCAATATCGGCATCGGCGGCTCAGACCTTGGCCCCGCCATGGCCGTTCTCGCCCTTGCCCCAGACCATGACGGCCCGCGCTGTCATTTCATTTCCAACGTCGATGGGGCAAATGCGCATGATGTTCTGCGCACGCTTGACCCCACCACCACACTCGTCATCGTCGCTTCAAAAACCTTCACCACCATTGAGACGATTACCAACGCCGAAACCGTCCGCGCTTGGATGGCGGCATCCGTCACCAACCCCGGCGCGCAATTCGCAGCCGTCTCGACATCAGCCGAGAAAACCGCCGCTTTTGGCATCGACGCCTCTCGCGTCTTTGGCTTTGAAGACTGGGTCGGCGGCCGCTATTCG